>NZ_OW968186.1:1500000-1630063 GCF_943169635.2 Fenollaria sporofastidiosus | reverse complement strand
AGAGAAGTACATGGCAGCTGGGTGGATTTTTGGAATAAATTTTGTAAATAAACGATAATTTATTATGAAATTAAAGCAAGCTTACACTGTTATATATATTAAGGACAAGATTACTAATAAGTATTTGTTCTTGTACAGGAATAAAAAGAAGAATGATATTAATCACGGTAAACACATCGGTATTGGTGGCAAGATTGAGCCGGGCGAGTCAAAGGATGTGTGCATTTTGCGTGAGGTCTATGAGGAGACGAATCTTAAGTTAAAGACTTTTTACTACATGGGGGAGGTTCGCTACATACATCTTGATGAAGATGATTATGTATCGATACATGTTTACTACAGTGATGATTATACTGGCACGATTAAAGAATGTTCTGAGGGCACTCTTAAGTTTATGAGTGAGGAGGAATTTTATGAAAGTCCTCATTGGGAAGGGGATGAGATTTTTCTCGATTACGCTCTAAAGAATATACCATTCAAAAGTGTGGATTATTATTACCTTAATGGACATAATATAAAGACTAGGCTTAGAAATAAAGATTTTTAATATCTAATTTAGTAGATACTTTTTATGGTATCTACTTTTTATTTGCTTATCTATTGCTTATTTTTTATTTTTAAATTATAATATTACTAAGGAATATATTTTAAGATATATGAATCTAAACATAAAAAAGGTGATGAGATGAAGGATTACTTTAAAACGTTGGGACTCAACTCTAATCTAAGCCGTGAAGAGCTTGTAGAAGTTTTGCACAACGAGCTTAGAACTTGGACTAACAGAACGTCTAACCCAATTAAAGAAAAGAGAGATAAGGCGGAGTTCATGGTTAAGGAAGTTTCTGAAGCTATAGGAATTTTCGAAAGTGAAGAAGCTTATAATAACTACATTAATGAGCTTAGAGCGGCTAATCAGCCACAACCTAAGCCGCAGCCACAACCTAAGCCGCAGCCACAAGCAAATACTATGACTGTTGATCAGGCGCTTGATAAGGCGCAAGCTCTTTTCGGATATGATGACAGGGCGGCTCTTGATTATGTAAATAGAGCTATAAACACATCTCCAAGATATCCAAGGTCTTGGTATGTACTAGCTCTCTACTACAAAAGAAACAATAACTTCTCTAAAGCTATCGAGCTTTTTAGGAAAGTCTTTACTTTTGTTCCTAACGACTATATCGCAGCGTATAATTTATTTTTGATATATTGTGACGCTTCTAACGTTAGTGAAGGCGAAGCTATGTATAATATCATATATCCACCGATAAAAGACAAGAGTGATGCGTACGCGCACTTTATTAATGCTAAGTATAATTTGCTCATTGGAAATTATGATGTTGGTATAAGTCACTTTAAAGAGGCTTACAAGGTTATTGGCAGTAAGGATACAATAAATACTGAACTTACAGTAGATCCAAAACTATTTGGACCTGGCAATATTAACTTGAAAAATGACATTGCGAATGCTTATTATGAAAAGGGTAGATTGTATACTTTCGGAACTAACGATACTGAGTATTTAACAACTAAGAAAGATGTACTAGACTTTGTTGATGCGATGCAAGGAGCTCTTAACACTAAGGAAGACGGCCTATATAAAGAAAAGATACAAAACGCCAAGGCTCTTCTTAAAAAGCGCGGAAAAAACTGGTTTAAAGGCTTAATTTTATTCCTTATTGACCTATATCTTGCATACATTCTATACCTTAGCTTCAGACCTCAGCACTTGCTAAAGGTCAAAGGCTTTACTAAGTTTATGATTGCAATCTTATCTAACGACTATGCGAAGCTAGCAGTTCTTGTATTCATAGTCTTAACATTATTTAGATCAGGCACTAGAGGCTACCTCTACAACGGAGCAAGGCTTGCGGGCAAGAGCGTATCGAAGTGGAAGTTTAGATCTAGATTATTTGGCGAGAGAAGACCTAAGGTTCAATAAATTATAAGTAGATGTTTTAATGCATCTACTTTTTTTATTGCCTTAAAGAGAATAATTAAAGCTAAAAGGCATATAATTGTTGCTTATTTTTGCAATTTGAACTATAATAATAGTGAGATTAATTGTTTTGAAAGGTGGTCATTTAATGGAAATCGGTATAGATTTAGGTACAACAAACTCGTGCGTTGCTTATGTAAATCAAGATGGCAAGCCAGAGGTAATACCAAACAGTGAAGGAGGACGTACAACACCTTCTGTAATATTTTTTGAAGATGAGGGCGTTGTAGTAGGTAACGCTGCTAAAGAGGAGGCCCTAATTAGCCCAGAGGATACTGTTTCCTATATAAAAAGGCATATGGGAGAGCCTTCATACAAGTTTAGTGACAAGAACCATGAGCTGTTCTCTCCAGAAGAGCTCTCTGCCATTATACTTAAGAAAATGAAGAAGAGTGCGGAAGATTTCCTGGGAGAAGAAGTTACTGAAGCGGTTATTACTGTTCCTGCTTACTTTACTGACGCTCAAAGAAAAGCTACACAAGACGCCGGCAACATGGCTGGACTAAAGATTCTTAAGATTATCAACGAGCCTACCGCAGCAGCCCTTGCGTATGGTATCAATCAAAATTCACAAAACCAAAACATCATGATATACGACCTTGGAGGAGGTACCTTTGACGTTGTTATTATGGAGCTTAAAGATGGTAACTTTAGGGTTATAGCTACAAACGGTAACCGTGAACTAGGTGGCTTTGACTTCGACAATGCACTTCTTGCATATGTTTTAAACTATGTTGAAGAAAAGCACAACGTTGACTTATCTGAAGATGTGTATGCGATAGAAGATTTGCGCGAAAAAGTTGAAGAGGCGAAGAAGGCGCTTTCATCAAAGGCAAAGACAAACATTATTATTAACAGCGACGGAGTTAGAGATAAAATCGAGATAACACTTGAATTATTCAACTCACTTATAGAAGAAGATGTCAAGAAGACACTTACTATGATGATGTTTACACTAGAAGATGCAGATATGACTAAAGACGACATAGACAAGACCATCTTCGTAGGGGGATCATCAAGAATGAAGCTTGTTAGAGAGATGGTCGAAGAGTTCATGGGCAAGAAGCCATCATTCGAGCTAAATCCAGATGAAGTCGTTGCCATGGGTGCAGCTATACAAGCACATCTACTTAAGGGTGCGGATACATCTGATCAAAATATCAAAGGTGTAAACATCATAGACGTTAACTCACACGCTCTAGGAACTATTGCAAATAACGTTGACTCAGGTAAAGAAGAAAACTGTGTAATCATACCTAAAAACAGTCCTCTACCAGCATCATTTACTGCATCGTTCAATCTTGTAGAAGATAATCAAGATCACATCAAGATCAGGATTTGCGAAGGTGAAGATAAAGACATAGAGTATGTTAATATCATAGGAGAGACTGACGTACAATTGCCTCAAGCACAAAGATCAGCTGGCGCTGGCATAGAAATCACATTCAGCTACGATGTAAACGGCATTATCTGTGTTGATGTTTTGGACGTGACAACAGGTATTAAGTGGAGAGTAGAAGAACTTGAAAGAAAAGCTAATCTTAGCAAGCAAGAGGTTATGGAAAAGGCAAACAAGATTAACAATCTAAATATTGAGTAGGTGCAGAGATGAAAGATTATTATAGATTATTAAATATAAATCAAGATTTCAATAGACAAGAGATTGCAAATTATCTTCATGAAGAGCTTAGAACTTGGACTTCAAGAACATCAAATCCTTTAAAAGAAAAAAGGGACAAAGCTGAAGAGATGGTTAAATTAATCAATGAAGCTGTGGACATCTTTGAAGATGAGAAGGCTTATAATGATTATCTCTACAATCTTAGCGAGCAAAGGAAGGCTGAAACAAGGAATAATAATCAAGAGGCGCCTAGACAACAGCCAAGCCCAAGAACACAGCCTAAACAAAATAATAATGACAGCTCCATGACAGTTGATGAGGCGCTTGAGAAAGCTAGAGGCCTTATGGGCTATGATGACAATGAAGCATATAGACTCATTGACAAGGCGATAAAGGCTACTCCAAAGTATCCAGCTGTGTGGAAAGCACTTGGTGACTACTATAGAAACAAAGGTGAGTATGATAGCGCTAAAGATGCTTACTATAAGATCTTTTCTATAAGAGATAAAGATTATGATGCTGCTTATAGCTTGCTTGTTTTGTGCACCTACACTAATGATAAAAGATACCTTGAAGAAATATATAAGATTGTATACGAGCCAATAAAAGATAAAAATTCTGTATATGGACACTTTATAAAGGGTGTATACTATGAGTGTAAGAACGATTTAGATAAAGCTATTGAATTTTACGAGGCTGCATATAAATTAGGTGGAGATATTGATACCTTCCATGGATATTTAACAGTTGAACCATATGACTATATAATATCCAATGCAAATTTAAAAAATGAAGTAGCAAGGATGTATTATAAAAAAGCTTTAGAGTATGCAGTCCCTTACGAAGACAACTGTTATTTAACAACGAAGAAAGATGTTTATAACTACATCGCAAATATGGAAAAGGCGATCTCTTATGACAATGATGAAGTATATACAAACTTACTACAAAATGCAAAGGATTTACTTAAAAAGACAGAGCCAGTTGAACTAATATGGAAGATACTCGGAGTTTTAGCACTACTTTTAGTAGAAAATCCAGTATTAAAAATTATAACTTCGATTATTTCCTTCATCTTACCTTTTATGAAGTCAATATTGAACTCTGAGCTTTTTGCACTTGGAGTATTTGCTGTAGACATATACTTAGTGAAAACATTTATGAAAGTGGAAGGCTATTTAGCTAATGGTGCGATGATAGCTGGCACAAACAAATTTATTTGGGCTCTACAAAGCAAATTAAGTGGCGAGAAAAGACCAAAACGCAGGTGATAATAACAGATGGATATGAATTTATTTTCAAACGCTAGCAGCATGGATGAGAGATTAAACGCTAGACTTAACTCAGGTGGCGTAGAGACTTTCCTTCCATACTTAGAAAAGCATAAAGACGAGGTGAGCAAAGCTACTTATGCTTACTTCTTAGCAAAAGCTTCTTACATGAAGGGAGAAAAAGACGAGGCAGTAAGATTACTAGAAGAGGAAACTGATAAAGACTTTAAGTGCTACCAGTTTTTGCTTGAGATATATTTTGAAAGCGAGAATGACGAAGACTTTAAGAGAATCTACACTATAGTTGAGAATTTATATGCTAGAAACGAAGGCTTTGACAAGCTAAAATTTATGCATCTCTTAGTCGATCGCGAGTACAATGAAATTGGGAGCACAATCGACTCCTATCCAGACAAGGGCTTTGAGGCTTTAAAGCTTGATTTTTATTATAGAGTCGGCGAGTATGATAAGCTTAAAAAACTTGCTAGGAAGATAATGATGACGCGCCCAAACTCCAAAGAGAGCGACGCAGCAAGTACATTCTTGCAAAAGACAAAAAGCGAAGCTGCTAAGAAAGAAACAGCACAGTCAGCCTTGCAAGAAGACCTTAAAAAGCTAAACGATATGATTGGTCTTGATAGTGTTAAGGAAGAAGTTAATAAGATTATAAAGCAAATCGAGTTCGAACAGATGAGAGAAAAGCAAGGCATAGTAAACGAGAACAAGATGAGCTACCACTTTGCCTTCTACGGCAATCCCGGAACTGGTAAGACAACAGTTGCAAGACTTATAGGTGATATCTTCAGAGACGTTGGCATACTTGAAAAGGGTCAGCTCGTTGAAGTAGACCGTTCAGACCTAGTTGGACAATATATAGGCGTAACAGCTAAGCAAACACAGGAGAAGATTGAAGAAGCGATGGGCGGCGTATTGTTTATAGACGAGGCGTACGCACTTGCACGTGGTGGAGAGAATGACTTTGGTAAAGAAGCAATCGACACACTAGTTAAGGCTATGGAAGACCATAGAGACAAGTTCATCGTCATACTTGCAGGTTATACAAAAGAGATGAGAGAGCTGCTTAAGACGAACCCAGGACTTAAGTCAAGAATCAATATGGAGATCTACTTCGAAGACTATGAGGAGCAAGACCTATTAAGAATAGCAGAGATATATGCAAAGAAGAACCACTTTGTATTATCAGAAGATGGAAGAAAGGCCTTCTTAAAGAGGATAGAAGCCGAGAAAGCACAAGAAGACTTTGGCAATGGTAGAAGCGCAAGAAGCATAATCGAAGATGCCATCAAAGAGAAAGCACTAAGAGTTGCAGGCAAGAACGTTTCAAAAGAAGAACTAACAACACTAAGCTCGGTAGACTTTGGAGTCGATCTAAGCAAAGTTGGAAGAGATGGCATAGAAGAAGCCATGGAAGAGCTTAATAAACTAGTCGGACTTGAGCCAGTTAAGCGCAGAGTTGAAGAGTTAAAAAATCAAATGATATATAACAAGATGCTTGAAGAAAAAGGCATAAAGACAAGCACTAAGTCATATCACATGGTCTTTACAGGAAATCCCGGCACAGGTAAGACAACAGTTGCAAGAATACTAGGCAAGATCTTTTATCAGATGGGCGCACTAAGCGCAGAAAAGTTTGTAGAGGCAGATAGATCAAAGCTAGTTGGTCAATATATAGGTCAGACAGGTCCTAAAACACAAGACATATGTAAGTCAGCTTACGGCGGCATCTTATTCATAGATGAAGCGTACTCACTAGCAGGAACTAGCTCAAAAGACTTTGGTCCAGAAGCCATAGCCACACTTATACAAGAGATGGAGAACAATCGTGACAAGCTAGTCGTTATCTTTGCAGGTTACACAAAAGAGATGAACGATCTACTAAATGTAAACCCTGGACTTAGCTCCAGGATAGGCGAGATCATAGAGTTTCCAGATTACAACGCAAATGAGCTAGTAGAAATATTCAAACGTATATGCACTTCGCAGCACTACGAGATAGACCAAGACGCCTTAGAAGAAGTATCAAAGCATTTCGAATACCTAGTCCAACACAAAGATAAAAACTTTGGCAATGGTAGAGAGGCACGTAGAATATTCGAAAGGATTACTACAGCGCAAGCAAGTAGAGTAGTTAATGAAGGTGCACAAGACATATTGTTGATAAAGGCGATAGATGTAACAAGAGCGATAGGAGAGTAGTATGGGAATAATTTTAAACATAATAAAAACATTTGGACGAATAATATTTTTAGGAACAAACGTCATAGCCTTTCTATTGTACGCATATGACAAGCTAAAAGCATCCTTCCACGGATGGAGAGTGCCAGAAATTGTACTTCTTTTATTTAGCATGGCAGGCGGAGGACTAGGAGGCTTTGCTGCAATGTTTGTATTCAGGCACAAGATAAGAAAATTTTACTTCTACATCGCAAACTTCATAGGACTAATCATTCTTAGTAAAGTTTATTAGTCATATAGAAATATAAAGAAAGCACTCGTTATATACGAGTGCTTTTATATTGATAAGCTTATTTATTCTGTTATACCATTGTCATCTTTATTTAAATACATAAGATTATCTCTAATACATACTACTATATCGGGCTTGTATTTATTAATAATTTCCATTAAACTTTGATCCTTCTTGTATCTAAAATCAACACTGTAAAAATTATTTGCATTTCTTACTAGAAGTGTTTCAATTGGGTTTGTAAATGAATCGCCATATACTAATATATTAGGTAAGTTGTTCCTATCAGTTTTAATTTCCGTAAAGCTTTTATCTCCGCCCATGTAAACACCGTAGCCCATGCTTCCACGGTATAGATTGTCTTCTTGAAAGAATAGTTTATCATCACTTTTTATATTATCATCAAATCTTTCATATTTGAAATTTTCTTTATAGGTGTAGTAGTCATCATGCAAGTTCCCTAAAAAGAAAAGTTTTCTCGCATAGGAGCCTCGGAACTCTTCTTTTCCTTTAATTAATTCAACATTGCTATCAAGTTTATACTTTGTATTTTCATTTATGGTTTTAATGATTTCATCATATGCATTTTTAGCCCCAAGGTAAGAAAAGTGATGATCTGTTTTTGAGTATTCTAAATCTCTGTTTTTAATCTTTGTGCTCATTTTTATGTTTAGAATAAGGTTTTTGTTTAGCTCATCGAAGAATGCATCTTCAATCTCTTTCCATTCATCATGCTTATTTAGCATATAATCTGGATATTTATCTGAGAAAACATAGCTATGTTCAGGAACACCTACATATATAAAGTTAATGCCATTAGTTTTAAGTTTATCATTTAGTTTGGCATAAGCTTCAGACATATGTTTTAGATCATTTTTATAGTCATACGGCCACCATCTTTCCCATCTTGCCAGATAAAGATTCTTATCACAGTAAACACCATTAACCACGGGTCTTTTTATAATTGATTTATTAATTAGCGTATCTAATTCTACTAACTTATTTCTACCTTTAAAAGAATCTTTTAAGTAGTCTTCAAGCTTACCAAAATAATTTTCATTGAAGATAGTTTCAATACTCATTTCTGGTTTAGCTTTTATGTTTCTATTTTCAAAGTATGTTAGCACTGAATCATTTCTAAACATTGTTATTAAAAGCATTGAAATATAAATTATAGATAAAAACGAAATTGTTATAAATAAGTTTTTCTTTTTCATAATATCACCTAAAACCTGAAATATATAAATGGGTTGTATGAGCTGCTAAATAGTACAATTATCGATAAGATGAAAAGTATTCCATATACAAAGATTAGGTATAATTTTTTATAGCCTAATTCAAACTTTTTAAACAAGCCTGTTGAAAAGACTATGCCTAAAATAATTTCTATATAGTATTCTTTTAAATAATAAAGAAGTCCGCCTATAGTTTCGTTTGAACCAAAATTAAACATAGCACGTAGGTATTTTAATAATAAAAAAATATTTTCCTCTTTAAATATAACCCATCCTATTAGTAAGACAAAAACGGTATAGATATGTTTAAAAATGTTTGGAATATTTTTAAAGGCCTTATTAAATATATACTTTTCTAATACTAAAAAGACAAAGAAGTATAGACCCCAGATGATATAATTCCAAGATGCTCCGTGCCAAAAACCTGTTAAAAACCAGACTATAAAGATATTTATTATATGATGAAATACACTTACTCTGTTACCGCCAAGTGGTATGTAGATGTAGTCTCTAAACCAAGTGCCAAGTGAAATGTGCCAGCGTCTCCAAAACTCTGTTATACTTTTTGAAATGTAGGGGTAGTTAAAGTTCTCTAAGAAATTAAATCCAAATATTTTTCCAAGACCAATGGCCATGTCAGAGTAGGCGCTAAAGTCGTAGTAAATTTGCATTGCATAGGCAAAGGCTCCAAACCAAGCAAGTGGAACACTAATGTTGTATCCACCATTAAGTCTAAAGATTTCATCAGCTATAATGCCAAATTTATTAGCTAGCAATAATTTTTTTGAGAAACCAACTATAAATCTCAAAACACCACTTGCAAACTTATCAAGCGTTTCATCTCTGTCTTCAATTTCATTAGCAACAGTTTCATATCTGACAATTGGTCCTGCTATAAGCTGAGGAAAGAGCGATATATATAAAGCTATATCCAAAGGATTCTTTTTATATTTAGCATTTCCCATGTACACATCAAAAACATAGCTAAGTCCTTGAAATGTGAAGAACGATATACCTATGGGCATAATTATCTCTTTTGTTTCAATACTTAGTTTAAAGATGCTAGTAAAGTTTGTTGTAAAGAAATTTAAGTACTTATAGTAAAACAGCATTGACAAGTTTATAATGATAGCTGTAATTAAAGGCAGCGCACGTTTTTTACCGTGAATTACCCCTATTAAATATCCGGAAGCATAATTTGTTACAATGGAGACTAGCATTACCAAGATAGCTTTTGGTTCACCTGCAAAGTAGAAGAATAGTGAGAAGAGTAAGAGTACTATGTTTCTTAATTCTCTATTCTTTTTTGGGACAATAAAATACATCATTAGCACTAATGGCAAAAAATAAAATATAAATGTTACACTTGTAAAAACCATAATTAACTCCAATCATGTGATATATGTAGATTATATCACAAAAAAAATGTCTCTTCAATAATTTAAAATAAGCAAAGGGACAGGCGAGAGGCCTATCCCTTTTATATTATCTAAACTCTAATTTTTCTTAGCAAAATCTCATTCTATTTGGATCATCTCTTACGATGTCTTCCCAAAACCTATCTATCTTTATAGAGTTTTGCTCTGCAAGCATAGCTATCTTCTCTTTGTCTTGTGCTTGGTATATGATGCAAAGTCCGCAGCAATGGTCTGCATTTCTTGGTGTCGGTGCTATGGTTACTTCAAGACCATTATCCTTAAGAAGGTAGTACAGCTTTGATGCTGTTTCGGAATCTCCTAAGAGAATGTATTGCCTAAGTTCTTTCATTTTAGCCAAGCATTTCTATGAAGGCACCGATTCTTGTCTTTAATTGTTCAGCGTCTTCGTCTGTGTAGTCTGTTTCTATACCCATAACTGGTATACCTAGCTTGTTAAGTTCTTTTTCTACGAAGTAACCTTCTGTATCGTATAGGTTACAGAACTTAAGGTTAAGGTCGATAACTCCGTCTGCCTTGTATTCTTTAGCAAGTCTTACGATGTCGTCGATTCTTGCGTGGTTAGGTGTGAAGCAAGCGCAGTTTATGCTGCCAAGGTATCTCTTTGCAAGGTTTTTAACCATTGTATCCATATCAGCACCATCTTCTTCTTTAACAAGTTCGTGGCTGTAACGAATACCTGTACACATTTCTTCACAAACAACAGCTGCTCCAAGTGATTCGATGATGTGGTGCATCTTCCAGTTAGGTATTGAAAGTGGTGTACCAGTAAGAAGTATTCTCTTTGCACCTGGTTTGTAAACTGAAACTTTGTTCTTAACTCTTTCTTCTAGTTCGTCGCAAAGCTTGTTAATCATTTGTGTAGTTCTTTCTGGATCGTCATAGAAAGCAACTTGTGTGATAACTAGAACGTCTTTACCGCTTATTGGGATTAGGTCGTTCTTTCTAAATTCATTAAGTCTCTTTAATGCTTTTCTCTTGTTGTTTACAATATGTATAGCCTTTCTTAGACCTTCTTCAGTAACTTTGTTACCTGTAAGTTCTTCGACTCTCTTGATGTAGCGTTTGATTTCTTGTTCCCATTTCTCGAAGTCTTCGTCTCTTTTCATTTGAGGTATGTCCATGATGTACATCGGTGCGTCTTCTGCTAGTATTTCCCAAGCTTTCTTCTTGCCATCGCAAGTTGTTTCTCCAACGAATAGGTCAGCTATTCTGAAGAATGGGCAAGTTCTGTCAAATCTTGCACCTAGTGATGCTTTGATTAGTGGGCAAGTTGCTGTAGGAAGTTTCTTTTCTCCTCCTGGTACCCAGAATTGTGATCCACTGCAAAGACCTGTAACGATTGCTCCTGCAGCTATAGGTACTTCATCAGGTACGTGTATACAGAATGTTCCAACTACCTTGCCACCGTTTTTTTGGTGTTCGATTAATTCAGCTGGTCTTATACCGTGGATGTCGCCAACTACCATGTTCCAGTAGTCCATACCCTTTGGTCTGTTTTCTTGGCTTAGGAACACGTCTCCAAAAGCTCCTGGTAAAACTTCACATAGCATATCATGTTTTTCAATGTCCATGCCAAGCTTGTTCCACATTTCATGATTCTTATCCATTTTGTCCTCCTTTTAATATGCAGCCCTTCGGAGCAAGGTCAATGCCTTTATAGCTCTCGCATATAGGGCCCTTTATTTCATCCAGAATTATTTCTGGACATGCTACATTAATACATTTATCTTTATTTTTATTAATGCCGTTAATATTATCTTCTAAAACTTTCTCTAAGATTTTAACCCTTTTCTCAAGATCATGCACATATCTTATGTAGTACTTAACAATGTTGTACTCATAGGGCTCAATCTTTTCTTTTATAATTTCTAAGAGCTCATCAATTTTAGAAAATGTTTTCTTGTTCTCTTTATACTTCTTCTCATCGAATTTAAAGCCATAAACAGATTTAATAACGCTATCAATATCACTTGCTGCGATATCACCACTAAACTCGTAGACTAGCCTATCGCAGTTTGAAGTAAAGACTTCAGTAAACCTCTTGCATATCTTTTCAATAATAAACATTTTTGAAGAGTAGATAAGTGGACACTTTTTAGTAGTCATGTATATAGTTGTCGCACTGATCATGTCGCAAGTCACGTAGTCTCCGTAGGCTAATATCTCTGTATCAGTTGAGCCGATGGGGTAGCATACAAGGCCGTAGCTCATAAGGAAAGCTTCGTCAATGTCTTTTGCAAAGTAGCCAAGGACATTGTTCTTTGTTAGCTTTAAAGTTACTGCGTCTACATATGCATTGCGCCTTAAATCCTTGAAGAATTCTATATCTATCATAGTTAAGCTAGCAGTGCAGCGCCTATAGCTCCAGCAAATCTTGCGTCTTTATGAGTCTTAACTTCTGCGCCTAGTTTCTTACTTAGTAAGTCAACGGTAAATGGTGAGTCGCAGAAACCACCTGTTAAGAAGTAGTTATCAGTTGTATTCTTTCTATTAGTAAGTGCAGAAACCTTTTTAACGATAGAGTCAACAACGCCTCTTGCAATGTCTTCACGAGGAGTGCCTTTGCCCATAAGCGAGATTACTTCTGATTCAGCAAAGACAGTGCATACTGATGATATGTTTACAGACTGACCTCTGCTTGCAAACTCGAACATCTCATGTAATGATAGACCAAGTCTGTTAGCCATAACCTCTAAGAACTTACCAGTACCTGCAGAGCATTTGTCGTTCATGATGAAGTCCATGACATTAGAGTTTTGTACAAGTATAACCTTAGTATCTTGACCACCTATGTCAACAACAGTCATGTCTTCGGGATTCAAAAAGTAAGCACCCTTAGCGTGACAAGTTATCTCAGTAACAGTTTTGTTAGCGTAAGGCACACTAATTCTACCGTAGCCAGTCGCAGTGATACTAACATCGTCATCTTCGTAGCCTAGTGATTTGATCCACTTTTTAATCTCTTCACCAGTCTCTTTACTGTTCCAGCCACTTGGCATGATCTTTTCGTGCAAAATATTCTTTTTTTCTTCGTCTAGGATAACAGCCTTTGATGCAGTTGATCCTATATCAATACCTATGTAATGCATAATTCGCTCCTCTAATTCTTTTTCTTATGTCCTCTTGATTATATCTCATTAGTAGGGCATATTCAATAATTATAAAAATATTTAATAATTAGGGGCCTTATTATAAAAAATATTGATAATAAATTCTTATACTTTAGTGTAAAACTATAAAATTATTTTATACAGCACAAAAGCTTGCTTAAGTTATGGTATACTCATATAAAGGAGGGATATTATGAAGAAAAAACAAAATTTAATGATCTTCATTGGAGGCGCCATCATCGGTATAATCGGAGCCTTATTGATGCATTTCGGAAACCCTGGTAACATGGGTATCTGTGTTGCATGTTTCTTTAGAGACATAGCTGGAGCTTTAGGCTTGCACAGTGCAGCCGCAGTTCAATATATAAGACCAGAAATCATCGGTTTTGTATTAGGAGCTTTCATCATTTCCATAGCTACAGGCGAGTTTAGAGCAAAGGGTGGTTCAAACCCAGCACTTCGTTTCGTATATGGTTTCTTAATGATGATAGGTGCACTTGTATTCTTAGGCTGCCCACTTAGAATGCTTCTAAGAATCGGCGCAGGAGATATGAACGCAGTAGTAGGTTTATTAGGCTTCATTGGCGGTATATTGGTAGGTATTGTATTTATTAAAAAAGGTTACTCACTTGGTAGAAACCATGATCAATCAAAATTGTCAGGACTTATTATGCCAATATTTGCAGTATTGCTTTTAGTACTAGCAATAGCTAAGCCTATGTTCATTCACTTCTCAGAAAAAGGACCAGGCTCAATGCATGCACCACTTGTTATGTCATTATGCGCAGGTCTTATAGTTGGAGCAATCCTACAAAGAACAAGACTTTGTACAGCTGCAGGCTTTAGAGACGCAGTTTTAATCAAAGACTTCCATTTCCTATATGGTATAGTAGGTATAGTTGTAGCAAACGCAGTATTAAACATGGCACTTGGACAATTCAAGTTTGGCTTTGCTGAACAACCAATTGCACACACAGAACACCTATGGAACTTCTTATCCATGGCACTAGTTGGTCTAACAGCGGTATTACTTGGAGGCTGCCCAATCAGACAAACAATACTAGCTTCACAAGGTGATACAGACGCATTCATGACAGTTATCGGTCTTATATGTGGAGCTGCAGCATCACACAACTTTAATCTCGCTTCATCAGGCAAGGGAGCAACACCATCAGGTAAAATTGCTGTAGTAGTAGGTCTTGTAGTAGTAGCATTAGCAGCATGCTATATCATAGCTGAAAGAAAGAGAGGTACTCAAAATGGCAAATAATGTAGTAGATGCAAGAGGACTTTCTTGTCCAGAACCAGTTATATTAGCAAAGAACGAAGCTGATAAAGGCACAAAGAACTTCACAGTACTAGTTGACATAGAAGTTGCTAAAGAAAATGTTACAAGGATGTTAGAAAACGCTGGATACACAGTATCAGTTAAAAAAGACGGAGAAGACTTTGAACTTACAGCAACAAAGTAATGTTGTCATAGTAACATTCTATTCAATATCGTCGTGCCTGATGTTAAAAAATAAACTTAAAGAACTAGGCGTAGAGTCACTAATTATACCGACACCTAGAGATCTTTCTTCATCATGTGGCAACAGCTTAGCTACATCGATTAAAAATAAAGAATTACTCAATAAGGTGATAAGTGAGTTCGATTACGAAGTCGATAGAGTAGAAGACTACCTCTTATATGAAAGTGAAAAGTTAAAAGAAATTTTATAATGGATGAACAGCTACCACGTGATATGGGTGGCTGTTTTCTTTTTTTGAAAATAATTTAAAAAATTTGCTAAATGTATCGATAGATATAAAAAACATATCAAGTATGATAAAAAATATATAGAAAGATCAAATTTATAGTAAAAACAAAAATTTATACAAAAAACAGCTCTTTTTCTTACATTTGAAGAAGACTATACAAAATATAATTTTAAATAAAACTAGAAATATTTATAAGCATATTGTATAATTAAGATAAAGTAAAAATAAAATTATACACAAAGGAGAGTTTATAATGAAAGTCAAAAACGCAATATTAAGTACAATTATCGCAACACAAATTTTAAGCACAGCAGCACTTGCAGCACCAGACGAAGCAATTAAAGAATTTAACAAGGTTCCGGCAATCAAACAAGAGATTAAACACTTCCAAGGCGAAGTAAAACTATTCATCATCAAAGACGGAGAAAAAGTGAGAGTCGATCAAAAGATGACAGACGGTTTAAGAGTAGTTAATGGAAGAACATGCGTAGGAGTAAGAGACCTTGTAAACGCAATCGAAGGAGCAAAAGTTGAGTGGGACGGCACTAACCACATTGTTGACATCACATATGCTGACAAGATAATATCATACCCAGTAGGAAAACCACTTATGTGGGCAGATGGCAAAGCAGTAACCATAGACGTGCCAGCACAAATCGACCCACAAATATCAAAAACATTCTTGCCTATAAGAAACATAGCAGAAACATTAGGCTATAAAGTTGATTGGGACAACAAAGCAAAGGAAGTAGTCCTAACACCAGGCGCAGGCACAGGAATAACAACAACAGAACAAACAAAACCAACAACAACACAAAACAAAAACGGTAAATTTATATTATCTAGTGGAGAAGCACTACCAGACTTTAATAACCCACCTAATGAAGCTAGATATAAGTTGAGTGAAGCAGACTTTATTGATAATGGCGACGGAACAGAAACATTTGCCAAGGGAACTCCTTGGGAAGCAACACTTCCTAAACAATATAGAAGAGTAGAATCATCTCCAGCCCATACAGACTTTAAAATCGTAGGAAACAATGGACCAGATGATAGAATCGGAACCTATGTCTTTGGTCAAGGAGAAGAGTATTGGGAAAAAGCATGGAATGATATGCATAATTTTAATCCAAACTCAGATACTTTTAATTATTTAAATAAAGAAAAAAATATTAAAGCATCACCTACTAGAACATTTTTTGCTAATGATGAAGCATATGCAAAAGTAGAAAAATTTTTAATTGGTAGAGAGATTAAAAAAGAATATGTAGATGAATTCAATAAAAAAGCTAAACTTACTGGTTCTTGGGGTAAAGCTATAAACTTTTTTAAAAAAGATGATGAGTTTTATGATGCCACAGGTATAATAGATCCTAGCTTTAATTATTTAAATTACTCAAAAGGATATTTCTACACACCATATTTTATTGAAACTGATAATAGAGGAGCATTAGTATTAACTACAGATGGTAGATTATTTATGCCAGGAGATAAAGTAGGAGAATATGAAGTAGATAAAATACTAGTAGCATTTAGAAAAAAATGGTTAGTAATAGATGTTCCAAATACAAAATTTAAAGTTAGAAATCCATATAAAAATCCTGGACCATGGGGTGGAGCTGTAATATCAAATAACGATAATAAATTAATAATGGCAGAAAAATAATTTGGAAGGTGATAAATAATGAAGTTAAAATCAAATATTATTAAAGTATTGAGCGTTTTTCTAGCGCTCTTTTTAATTGCAGAAACTGTTGTACATGCTAATGACACTCCAACAATAGATAATACAGGATCTACTGGAACAACTGTAGGTGGAGAACCACAAATAAGTGCAGTTCCATTAACACGAGCAGATATTCCACCAAATAAAGGACAATCTAAGACATATGATGGTGATAATTTACACGGTTCAATATTGACAGTTACAAATAAAGGTGATGGTAATGTTCGAGCTGATGCATTGATACCAGTCACACCAGCTATAGAGGAAAACGGACAAGTTATACCACCAAATGTAAATGATTTGAGACATGGTACAGAGGTTACAGCTGAAAATACAAAAATTTATAATGAAAATTTGCAAAATTTTTATAAAGATGCCAAACAGGCACTTATGAAATGTGTTGAAAAGAGTTTTGTTCAAATAGATGGTCAGTGGTATATTAAATCTGGTTTTGAAGGAAATATGAATGATGCTGCTAAAATATCAAAAACATTTGAAATGGCACAATTTTTGAAAGAGAGATTGGGTACAATGGATGATAAAATTTAGTATCAAACATCATAGCTGTTATTTTTATTGAACAGCTATGAATTTTGATTTTTTCTTACATATATGGTATAATTCTTTATATTATGAAAAATTTAGACTACGCGATTGATGTATTGAAAAGCTTGAAGGGTTCCTCATACATTGTTGGAGGTGCTGTGAGGGACTATTTGCTATGCAAGGACGTCTATGACATCGACATATGTACTGCAAAGAAGCCTGATGAAGTGGCTAGTCTTTTAAGTGACTATGAGCTTGATACTAAGTTTATGAACTACGGCTCTGTTAAGATCAAGGGCGAGCCTTCGATTGAGATTACTACCTTTAGACGCGAGGCTGGCTACCGCGACGGTAGGCACCCTAGCATTCTAAGCTTTACTAGTGATGTCAAGGAAGACCTTCTTAGGCGCGACTTCACCATCAACACCATGCTCATGGATGAGAACAAGAAGATATATGATTTTCTGGATGCTAAGAAGGACCTCGATGCTAAAATTTTGCGAACAGTGATTGATCCATATGAAAGCTTTGCCAAGGACTACTTAAGGATACTTCGCTTAGTGCGTTTTGCTGCAAAGCTCGGCTTTGAGATAGAAGGAGAGACTTTTAAGGCTGCGAAGAAATATGCACCTTATGTAAAAACTCTCTCTATGGATAAGTTCAGAGAGGAGTTTAATAAGATTTTGCTTCTTGACAATGCTCATTACGCGTTTACTCTTATGCATGATTTGGGACTATTAAAGGAAGTTTTACCTGATATAGATAGAGAGTTTAATTACGACCAAAACAATCCTTATCATAGCTATGATTTATTTACGCATACTATGAAGGCGGTGGAAGCTACTGAAAAGGACCTTGCTACACGTCTTGCGGCTCTATTTCATGACGTTGCAAAGCCAATAACACGCTCTGAAGATGGGTCTGTGTCGCACTACTACGATCACGACAAGGTCGGCGCCGAGATGGCAGTTGATATTTTGAAAAAATTTAATTATGATAAAAAGACTATAAAACTAGTTCATGACCTTATTTTAAAGCATATGAAGCAGGACCCAAACTTTGGTATCAAGGCTGTAAGAAGGCTTTATAATTATTATGGCAAGGATAATATCTATCGCTACCTTGACCTAATTAGGGCTGATACTGTTGCTACGAGACCTGGTAGGGAGCTTGACAATATAAATAAATTTACATCTTACATAAAAGAGATAGAGGCAAGTTTGGACGACAGTGGTGTGTTAAAACTTGCGGTTAGTGGTGATGATTTGATTGCCATGGGATACAAGCCAAGTAAGAAATTTAAAAGTGCGCTTGGCAAAATTAAGGAGAAAGTGAGTCTTGGGGAGCTTGAGAACGATAGAGAAACTTTGCTCCCACTTCTTAAACAATATATGGAGGAAGAAGAATGAAGAAATTATTTGGAACAGACGGCGTTAGAGGCGTCGCTGGAGAGTTTTTAACGAGTGAATTTTCATACAAACTTGGAAAATATATAGCTGACTATTTTATGGATGGAGAGAGCAAAAAAGTTTTTATAGCGACTGACACAAGAGAATCAAAGGATATGATTAAGCTATCACTTGCAGCTGCCATCACATCTATGGGACTTGATGTATACGATTTAAACGTAACATCTACACCAGAAGCAAGCTATATAATCAGCAAGAATGATTCTTTATTCGGTATAGTTGTATCTGCTTCACATAATCCATATGAATACAACGGCATCAAAGTCTTTAATAAGCATGGTTACAAGCTTGCCGACGAAGTTGAAGAAGCTATTGAAACGAATATGCTTGAGGATAAGGAGCTTAAGAAGGCGGACCACTTTGGTAGATATATCACTGACGAGCTAGATAAGACAGCTTATACTGATTATTTGCGCTCGCTTATGAAGGATTACACAGGTCTAAAGATAGTTTGCGATATGTCTAATGGCGCGAACTACGTGACTGCTAAGGAAGTTCTTGATAGATCTGGAGCTGAGATGATATATATTCATGACGAGCCAAATGGCAGAAACATCAACTTGAATTGCGGCTCAACACATCTTGAGTCACTTATAGAGACTGTTAAAGAAGAGAAAGCTGATATCGGCATAGCCTTCGATGGAGACGCGGATAGATTGCAAGTAGTTGATAATGAAGGCAAGATCATGGACGGGGACCATATACTTGCGGCGCTTGCGACATATTTGAAAAAGCATGATAAGCTTAAGAAGAATAAACTTGTTGCGACTATAATGTCAAACATTGGCCTTAAGAAGTATCTTGATACTATTGGCGTAGAGCTTGATGTGACAAGTGTTGGCGATAGATATGTTTTAGCTGAACTAATTAAGGACGACTTATCACTTGGCGGAGAGCAATCTGGACATATAATATTAAAGGATTATCAAAATACTGGTGATGGTCTACTAAGCGCCATCTTCCTAATCAATGCTATGACCGAGCTTAAAAAGACTTGCGCTGAACTAAACGGCCTTATGAAGACATATCCACAAGTACTTTTAAATGCAAAAGTAAGTAACGATATTAAGAATAAAGTTTTAGACATAGCAAGCGTTAAGAGTGCTATAGATGATTTAACAAAGAATAATCCAGACATGAGAGTTGTCATTAGACCATCAGGCACTGAACCGCTTCTAAGAGTAATGCTTGAAGGCGAAGATGAGGATGAACTTAGAAGATTAGCTAAAGATTTAGTTGATTTGATAGAAAGAGAGACGAAATAGTTTGAAGAGAGTTTTAATAGCTTTATCGGGCGGGGTCGACAGCTCCGTTAGCGCATATTTATTAAAAAAGCAAGGTTACGATGTTGTAGCTATTACGTTTAATTTGTGCGACGATATTATTAAAGATAATTACAGAAAGATGATAGAGGATGCAAAGAGAGTATCTGATTACCTTGGCATAGAGCACCATGTCGTTGATTATAAAGATGACTTTAAGGAGAGGGTTATAGAACCCTTCATACGCGAGTACGAGCTTGGCCATACACCAAACCCTTGCATATTCTGCAACAAGAACATTAAGTTTAAGAGATTTCACGATGAGATGAAAAACTTTGATGCTGATTTTATTGCAACAGGCCATTATGTTGAGAAGTACGACGAAGGCGGAATTCACTACTTAGAAAAATCATCTAATATCAGAAAAGATCAAAGCTATTTTCTATACAATATTAAGCAAGATCAGTTAAGGGATGCGATATTCCCAGTTGGAGCTATGGATAAGGATAAAACTAGAGCCATTGCCAAAGAAGCTGGCATACCTGTATACAATAAGAAAGATTCGCAAGAGATTTGTTTTATTGCAAATGATGATTATAAGGCATTTTTAAATAAATATTCAGAAAATATTAGCAAGAAGGGTCTTATTAAGGACAAAAGTGGAAAAGTTTTAGGTGAGCATGATGGTATTAGAAACTACACCATAGGTCAAAGGCGTGGGCTTAATGTCGCCTTAGGACAAAGAGCCTTTGTAACAAAGATTGATCCAGTAAATAACGAGATCATTCTTGGACCAGAAGAGGACTTATTCAAAAAGACTGCTCTTATAAAAGATGTGAACCTTATCTCTATTGATGAGATTGATGAAGACAAGGTCTACACTGCAAAAGTTAGATATAGGTCTAGCGACGAGAGAGCAAAAGTAAAGAAAAATGACGACGGAACTTACACAGTTAATTTTGAAGAGCCGCAAAGAGCGATCACTCTTTCGCAAAGCCTAGTTATATACGACGGCAGAACTGTTGTAGGCGGCGGCATTATAGTGGACTAATTATGTTTTATGTAGATAGACTAATAAAAGGCTCGTCAAGCGAGAAAGAACTTATTGACTTCTTAGCCTTGCGTGATGTGACTTATGAAGACGTTGATGCGAGCTTTATCATAAGAGACAATGCTAATATAGTTGCGACTGTATCAGTAAAGAAGAATCTAATTAAATTCTTCTACATTGACGATAAATATCAAGGCGAGGGCTTGGCTATCGATCTAATTAATAGCGCTCTTGAAGAGATTATTAATAAGGGATATAGAAACTACTTTGTATTTACAAAGACAAAGAACGAGGGTATATTCACTTCCTTGTCTATGGATGCGATAGAAAAGACAGAAGACGTTGTTTTGCTAGAAGGCGGCTTCTTTAAGTACAAAGACTGGACTCAAAGCATAAGAAGTGAGCTTGACAATAAAGAGTATAACGCCATCGTTATGAATGCAAATCCACTAACACTTGGTCATGAGTACTTAGTAGACAAGGCTTTGGAAGACGATAGAGACTTAATCATCTTCGTCTTAGAAGAAGATGCATCATACTTTAGTACTAAGGATAGATACGAGATAGTGAAAAAGCACTATCAAGACAATGAAAGAGTTCACGTCTTTAAATCAGGGCCTTACATCATATCTAGATTAACCTTTCCAACATATTTTTTAAAGAAGGATACAGATAAGCTAAAGGTATATACAGAGCTTGATGCAAAGATATTTGCAAGGCATATTGCGAAGGACTTAAATATTAAAAAGAGGTACTTCGGTACTGAGCCCACTGACAAAGTTACTGAAAAGTACAATGAGATGATGAAGAGTATACTTTCACAATACGGCCTTGAAGCTGTATTTATAGATAGAAAAATGATTGACGGTGAATACGTCAGCGCATCAAAAGTTAGAGAGGAATTTAAAACAGATTTTATAGCTGTGAAGAACTTTTTGAGCCAAGACGTGTATGATTATTTAAAAGAAAGAAGAGGTGCTTACCTTGATAACGATTAAAGAGGTTAACGATAAGAAAACACTTAATGATTTCGTGGACTTTATCTATGAAAATTACGAAGGAGATAAAAATTTTGTGCCGCCACTAAGAGCGGACTATAAAAAGTACGTTCAAGGCGTTGACAACGACCTTAACGAAGCAGGCCCAAACACAAAGTACATCTGCTACGATGATGAAAAGGTGGTAGGCAGACTTTTAGTTGGAGTAAACAATATTCTTAATAAGCATCATGGATACAAGGAAGGCTACATCTCATTATTTGAATGCAAGGAGAATTACGAGTATGCAAAGGCGCTTCTTGATAAGGCCATAGAGTTTTTAAAGTCGCATGGCATGACAAAGGTCAAGGGGCCTCTATCACTACCAGGCGGAGAAGATAACAGAGGCTTCATCATAGATAACTTCGACGCACAACCATTCATTATGAACACATACAATAAAAAGTACTACAACGACTACTTCGTTAAGTATGGCTTTGAGAAGTATTTTGACTGCTACGCATACAAAGACACTATAGGCAACGCCGACATAGATAGATATGAAAAGCTAGTTCCATATGCAATGAAAAAATTCGACTTTAGAGTAGACAACATAGACCTTACGAATGTCGATAAGGACGCTATGGACATAATGCATGTGCTAGAGAGAGCCTTACCGCGCGAGTGGGACGACTTTGCTCCACCAAGAGAAGAAGAGATAAGAAAGATAGTTAAGCAGCTAGTGCCATTTGCCGATTCGGAGCTTATCTTCATAGCTAGAGACAATAAGACAAACGAGCCAATCGGTTTTAATATAACACTGCCAGACTATAATCAAGCTATTAAGAAGATGAATGGAAAGATGTTCCCATTTGGTTTCTTAAAATTCTTGTATTACAAAAGAAAAATAAACAGAATTAGATTCTTTGTTTTATTCGTAGTACCAGAGTATAGAAAGAAGGGCGTTACTAGTGTGATGTACCTAAAGACATATCTTAACGCACTTAAGAAAGGCTACACAGAGCTTGAAGGTTCGACAATTTGGGAGTACAATAGAGACATGATGAACGACGTTGAAAGCTTTGGAGCAAAGATTAATATAACATACAGAATATATCAAAAGGAAATATAGCTATGGGTGCCTTGTGCACCTTAAGCTGCCTTGTTATGTATTAGAGCCTACTGGGTAATAATAAAATACCACGGGGATGAATTTGGTTTCGACGGGGATTTGGAATTTAGAATAGCGAGCCGGATTGATGGATACGTTACATCTGTCAAAAAAATATAAACGCAGAAAACAATAATTTTGCATACGCTGCCTAGTTAGGCTAGCTCTCAATATAGAGTTTTCTCGTACGGCTTTATATTGGGTCAACTTAGACGAGAAGATCTTTTAGCCAAGCTTAAAAGTTAAAAGATTATTTTAAAGCTAGCTAAGACTTGTTTTGTTTCTTAAATTGGTCTTAGTGAAACTTTATAAGAAACTGCGCTCGGAGAAGTTCTTTAGGAAGGGTTTTCGGACATGGGTTCGACTCCCATCATCTCCACCACATAGGTTATAGACTTGGTCTATAGCCTTTTTTTATGTTTATGGTGCCAAGCTTGTCACTATATAGCAAGCCACTCACCATATAGAAAGCCACTCATCATATGCTAAGCCTCTCTATATATAGCAAGCCACTCACTATATGCCAAGCCATACACTATATATGTGGCTTCTAAGCATATGCCCTGCGAGTCAATGTTTAATATGGACAGTAAGTGCATATAAGTATAAGTGATTGCAAGCATTGCAAAGCTTTATGAATAAAAGTTCACAAAGTTGTTTCATTTTTATCAAATTTATGGTATAATATATCTGGTGATTCTATGGACATCGATAAAATTAAGAGGGGACTTAAGATAGTACTTATAGTCGCACTTATTATAATATTTGTAAAGGTAATGAATACAGACTTTTTTAGCACTAGTGATGATGGTATTACTGTGCAAAAGGCTTATGACTCAAGCGCGAAGGACTCTTTAAATGACGAGAGTGATGAGGACGGTGGATACATATACACTCACATCACGGGCGAGATTAAAAAGCCTGGTGTATACAAGATGAAGGCGGGCACTCGTATGGACGACCTTGTTAAAGAGGCGGGCGGTTTGACTGATGATGCTGACATTAATCAGATTAATCTATCTGAAAAGCTTGTTGATGAGGAGAGGATCATAGTTCCATCAAAGAGTGAAGCTAGCGAAGAAGGCATAACTAGCGCGGCGATAGATGCTAAGACTAAGAAGATCAACATTAACAAAGCGAGTCTAAGTGAGCTAATGACGCTACCTGGTGTCGGAGAGAAGACTGCACAGAAGTTTATTGATTACAGAGAGCAGAAGAAGTTTAAAAAGATTGAAGACGTGATGAACATAGAAGGCATTGGAGAGAATAAATTTAAAAATATTAAGGACTATATAAGTGTAAACGGAAGGTGATTATATGAGTAATGACTTAAACGTAAAATTAACAAGTTTTGCTAAGACATCTGGCTGAGCGGCTAAGGTAAAACCGGAGGTTTTAGATCAAATATTAAAGGGACTAGAAAAGAGTGCACCAGATCCAAATCTATTGGTAGGTTTGGAGACTAGTGATGACGCAGCTGTGTACAAGGTAAGTGAAGACAGAGCGATCATAGAAACTTTGGACTTCTTCACTCCAATAGTTGACGACCCATACACATTTGGACAGATTGCAGCAGCAAACTCACTATCTGACGTTTATGCTATGGGCGGTGAACCTATACTTGCGATGAATATATCGTGTTTTCCAAACTGTCTATCGCCAGAAGTATTAAAGCTAATATTGAAGGGCGGCTTTGACAAGGTTAAGGAAGCAGGTGCCTTGCTAATAGGTGGACACACTGTTCAAGATGATGAGCTTAAGTACGGCATGAGCGTTACAGGCTTTGTTCATCCAGACAAAGTTTTGAGGAATACTGGAGTTAAAGAAGGAGACGTCCTTATATTAACAAAGCCACTTGGCCTTGGAATAATTAACACTGCTGTTAAGGGCGGCATCTGTGACAAGGATGCTTTGGATGAAGCAACTTTAGTAATGAAGACTCTTAACAAGAAGGCAAAGGACGCTATGGAAGGACTTGATGTGCATGCCTGCACAGACATTACAGGTTTTGGACTTATGGGTCACGTATACGAAATGCTTAGAAACACTGACGTTACCGTTGAGATCTATACAGAGAAATTACCTGTACTAAAGGGAGCTCTTGACTATGCGATGATGGGTCTTGTACCAGCAGGTGCATATGACAACAGAATTTTCGTTGGTGAAAACTTTAGGATAGATTCTGAGATAAAAAGGGAGATGGAGGACCTTTTATTCGACCCACAAACTTCTGGAGGACTACTAATATCCTTGTCAGAAGAGGATGCAAAGACATACATGGAAAGGATAGACCTTCCATTTGGAGTTGGCATAATTGCAAAAGCAAAAAAATTCGACGATAAATATATTTTAATTAAGTAGGTGTGATATGAATTTATTTAGAATGATACCAGGCGTTGATCAAGTTATGGAGAATGAAGAGATTAAGAAATTATTCGAAGTTCACGACGCTGGACTTATTAACGATACTATAAGAAATATCTTAGACGAGATGAGAGAAGCGATAAAGAATGGTCTTGATGAAGAAGGCCTTAGAGAGAGGCTTAAAAACATTGAAAAGTCTGTTGCACAAAGGCTTGAAGATGAGCTAAGCTATAGCCTAAGACCCGTAATAAATGCGACAGGTGTAATCATACATACCAATCTAGGTAGGTCAAAGCTTCCAAAATCAGCTCAAGAAAATATTGTGAGGCTCTTATCAAGCTACTCTAATCTTGAGTATGACCTTGAAAGAGGCGAAAGGGGTCTAAGATACTCCCACATTGAAGAAAAGCTTAGGAAGATTACTGGAGCAGAAGCGGCACTTGTAGTTAACAATAACGCTGCAGCCGTTATGCTTGTGCTCGACACACTTAGCAAGAACAAGGAAGTTATCACTTCAAGGGGCGAACTAATAGAGATAGGTGGATCATTCAGAATACCTGATGTTTGCGAAAGAAGCTTAGCGACACTTAGAGAGGTCGGCACAACTAATAAGACTCATCTAAGAGATTATGAAAACGCTATAAATGAAGAGACTGGAGCTATACTAAAGGTTCATACATCAAATTACAAAATTTTAGGCTTTACTGAAAGCGTTAATGCAAGTGAACTTGCTAGTATAAAGGGAGACTTGCCACTTATAGAAGACCTTGGTTCAGGAGTTTTAATCAATCTTGAGGACTATGGTCTTGAGCATGAACCAACTGTTATGGAATCGGTTGCAAGTGGCGTTGATGTTGTTACTTTCAGTGGGGACAAGCTTTTAGGTGGTCCACAAGCGGGCATCATAGTCGGCAAAGAAAAATACATCAGTCAAATCAAGAAGAATCAACTGCTTAGAGCACTTAGAGTAGACAAGATGACTATAGCAGCTCTTGAAACGATACTAAACTATTATATAGACAAGAATAAAACATTTGAAATACCGACTATAAAGATGATAACAGAAAGCTATGTATCCATAGATAAGAGAGCGCAAAAGCTATTAGCTATGCTTGAAGGCATAAAAGGAGCTGAACTGAGCGTAGTTGAAACAGCATCAGAAGTAGGTGGAGGCTCACTTCCAAATCAATTCATCAAGTCTAAAGCAATTGAAATTGAGCCAAAGAATATATCTACTGCAAAGCTTGAAGAAAAACTTAGACATCTTGAAATACCTATAATTGTAAGGATATATAAGGACAAAGTGCTTCTTGACTTAAGAACTATAGACGAGGAAGAATACGAAATTATTGTAAGCGAACTTAAGGGGATACTAGGAGAGAGATAGTGAAACATTTAATACTTGGAACTGCAGGTCACGTTGACCACGGCAAGACTTCTTTAATACGCGCACTAACTGGCAGACAAACTGACAGACTTAAGGAAGAACAAAAAAGAGGAATATCGATAGAGCTTGGCTTTACTTACTTCGATCTTGAAAAGGATTTAAGAGTAGGTATAGTTGACGTGCCAGGACATGAGAAATTTATCAGAAATATGGTGCAAGGCGTTAGCGGCATGGACCTTGTTATGCTAGTCATTGCTGCTGATGAGGGTATTATGCCTCAAACTATAGAGCACCTTAACATACTTACTATGCTTGGCGTAAAGCATGGCTTTGTTGCTCTTACTAAGACAGACTTAGTTGATGAGGAGTGGATAGAGCTTGTCACATCAGACATCAGAGACTCACTAAAAGGAACTTTCCTTGAAAACTCTGAGATAGTTAGAGTATCTAACAAGACCTTAGAAGGCATTGATAATATAAAAGCGATACTTAAAAAGCATGCAGATAGTTTTGAAAAGGAAGAGAAGAACGATACACCGAGACTACCTATCGACAGAGTCTTTGTTATATCTGGCTTTGGAACCATAGTAACAGGCACGCTTATGGATGGACAGCTATCTCTACAAGATGATATAGAGATATATCCTGAGAGAATTAAGACTAAGATTAGATCTATACAAGTGCATCAAGAGTCTGAAGACGTGGCTTATGCTTCACAAAGATGCGCACTAAATATCCCTGGTGTTAAGAAGGAAGATATACATAGGGGCAGCGTAATTAGTTACCCTGATGCACTTCAAAATACCAACCTTATAGACGTTAAGATTGAATGTATTAAAGACCAAGACAGATCCATAAAGAATGCATCGAGAGTCTTCTTATATATAGGAACTGAAGAGATACTTGCAAGAGTGGTGCTTTTAGATAAAGAGGTGCTTAACCCAGGAGAAGAAGGCTACGCACAGCTAATACTTGAGAGCGAAACAGTTTGCAAGAGACTTGATAGATTCATACTAAGGTTCTACTCACCAATGTCGACTATAGCAGGCGGCGTTGTGCTAGAGACTAATCCAAAGAAGAAGAAACGTTTTGACGAAGATGCAGTTGAAGAGTTTAAGATAAACGAAACAGGTTCGGATACAGACGTTCTAAATAATCTTATCTACACAAGACAGACAGACTTCTTGAACAAGAAAGAGCTTGCAAAACTACTTAGCAAGTCAGAAGAGTCAATAGACTCAGAGTTAAAAGATTTAGCAAATGAAGGAACTATAGTTGTTTACGAACTAAAGAACGGTTTATATCCAATCTCATTAAGATACATTCACGATATAAATGAAGAACTTATACTTCACTTAAATAAATATTACGAAAAATATCCATTAAGAAGAGGAATATTCAAAGAAGAGATAAAGAACAGATTCTTTAAGAAGCTTAACAACAATCAAAAACTTTATGAGAATGTGCTTGATCTTATACTTAAGGAAGACAGCTTAGAGTTAAATGGCGAGCTAGTTTCAATCAAGGGTTACGCACCAAGTCTTTCAGATGAGGACAAAAAGTCCATGGACATGGTATTAAAATTGGTTGAAGACAGCAAATATGAAGGCATAACAAAGGATGAAATCCAAGAGAAGATGAAGATCAATAATGAATTTTTATCCGAAGCTTTGCAAGACTTGCAAGCAAGCAAGAGCATATACAGGCTTCAAGATGACTTCATAAGCTACAAGGCCTTCTTAGATGCAAGAGAAGAGCTAATTAAGTTTTTAAATAAGAATCAAGAGATAAGTCTTGCTGAGTACAGAGACCTTATCTCGTCAAACAGGAAGATATCGCTTGCTTTGCTAGAGGACTTTGATAAGACAAACTTAACAAAGAGGCTTGGCGATAAGAGAGTATTAAAAAGGTAGGTATATATGCAAAAGATTTTACTTATAGATAGTGATGAAACCTTTGTTCAGGGGCTAAAATACAGTCTTGAGCAAGATGAGTATCTGATAGATACTGCATATAGTGCTGAAGAAGCATCAAAACTTCTTAAGCCGAACGAGTACAATTTAATAATTATGGAGATAGATTTGCCAGACAAGAGCGGTCTAAATCTATGCCAAGATATAAGAAGAGCATCGAATGTTGCCATCATCATATCAACTAACAATAAGGAAGAGATTAAGAAGATACTCGCACTTGAATATGGCGCAGATGACTTTTTAGTTAAGCCTTACAATATACTTGAGCTAAAGGCAAGGATGAAGTCACTTTTCAGAAGAGTGCAAGGCGCAAACGATGATGCAAAGAACAACATGCTTGAGTTTAATCACTTCACAATCAACACCATAGGCAGAAAACTCTTTAAAGATGGAGTTGAAATTTCGCTTACAGGCAAGGAGTTCGACCTTTTATATATACTTGCATCGAATAAAGAACAAGTGTTCTCGAGAAAGGACCTTTTGGAGAAGGTTTGGGGCTATCAATTCTATGGCGATGAAAGAACTGTTGACGTTCACATAAGAAGGCTTAGAAACAAGATAGAAGAGAGCAGCAAGAGACCAAAATTTTTAAAGACTAAATGGGGGGTAGGCTACTACTTCGTAGATTAATATATGGAAAAGAAGAAAACTAGTAAATTTTTTAAAAATACATTTATACTTGTATTAGCAGGCATCGTAGTTAAAATCATAGGTGCCGTGTACAGAATACCAATAACAAACATCATCATGGATACAGGGATAGGCTACTATCAAGCGGCTTATCCAGTGTATCTAATACTGCTGACTATATCGACAGCAGGCCTACCTGTGGCAGTTGCCAAGCTTGTATCTGAAAACTATGCTTTGGGTAGGATAAAAGCAGCACACAAAGTATTCGTAGAGTCGACAAAACTTATGTTTGCCTTAGGCATAATAAGTGCACTCTTTGTATACGTGTTTAGCCATCAAATAGTTGGCTTTTTGCAAAATGAAAACAGTTGGTACTCATTAGTTGCACTAATACCTGCCCTTGTATTCTCACCTCTTATGTCATCATTTAGAGGCTTTTATCAAGGTAAGGACAACATGGTGCCAACAGCAATCTCACAAGTTATAGAGCAGCTCTTCAAGCTCATCTTTGGACTAATACTAACAAAGTATGCACTTAATATGTATGGAGTTGCAGTTGCTGCAGGCGCTGCGCAATCAGGTGGTTCGATCGGAGCCTTTTTTGGCTTTTTATTTTTGCTTGCAGTATTTTTATTAAAGTATAAAGATTATAAGAATGAAAAGCAATTAGACCAAAGCGGTTTTATGTACAGCGATAGTGAAGTTATAAAAAACATACTATCCATAGCAGTACCTATCACCATAGGCGCGTCAATCAATCCAATCATGGACTTTATAGATACAAAGCTTGTCTTTATGAGACTTACTGATATAGGTTACACTATAAGCGAAGCAAACGATATGTTCGGTTGGCTTAAAGGCATGGCAACTACCCTTATTAATATGCCACAAGCAATATCCATAGCCTTGTCGATGAGTATAGTGCCTTTAGTATCAGCTTGCATGGTTAAAAAAGATTTTGATAAGATGCATCAAACAATATATTCAGGACTTAAGTTTACTTGTCTTTTTGCATTTCCATGCACACTTGGCTTTATAGCGCTAAGTAAACCAATCATAAGCTTGATATACTACAACAACTCTCCTGAGGCCATAGAAGGAACAGCACAGCTACTAAGCATACTATCTGTAAGTCTTATCTGTCTATGTATGATACAGATACTAACAGCAATACTTCAAGCAGTAGGCAGACCTGAAAAGCCGGTTAAAAATCTTTTCATAGGTTCAGCGGTTAAAGTAGTTTTAACGTATGTACTAACAGGCATAAGCTTCTTTAATGTAAAAGGAGCAGCAATTAGTACAAACATTGCCTTCATTCTTGCAATGGTATTAAACTATATAGACCTTGAAAAAATACTTGATAAGAAATACAATTTGCTTTCATATGCACTTAAAATTTTAGCTGTAAGTATAATTATGGCACTAGCAGTTAAAGTTTCATATGATATATTGAGCATTAAGTTCTCACTTTTAATATCAATATCAATATCAATTTTGCTTGGAATAATAGTTTATGGAGGCCTCGTACTCTTACTAAAACTAGTAAAAATTGAAGATTTTATATCAAAATAGCAAAAAAATCGCTATTTTTTCAATAAAATTACAAAAAAATGTAAAAAAACCTTGATTTTTAGAGAAAATAGGTTATAATATAAGTATAGAAGGGCCACGAATGGCTTTTCAAGCACTTTTTAAAAGGAGGATTTATCATGAACAAATCTCAATTAGTTGCAGCTATGGCTGAAAAAACTGAAATGACTAAAAAAGATGTTGAAGCTTGTCTAAACGCTTTCACAGGTGTTGTTACTGACACACTTAAAAAAGGCGAAAAGGTTCAACTAGTAGGCTTTGGTACTTTCGAAGTAAAGGACAGAAAAGCTAGAGAAGGAAGAAACCCTAGAGATCCTAAGCAAAAAATAAAAATTCCTGCATCTAAGGCACCTGTTTTCAAAGCTGGTAAGACTTTAAAAGAAACAGTTAACACTAAATGCAAAAAGAAATGTAAATAATCTAATTTGATGTTTTTCATCAAGTAAGATTTTTACGACACAATAAGTAAAAAGTCAGGCTATGCCTGACTTTCTACAATGTACATAAGGGTGATTTTATGAGACTTGATAAGTTTTTAAAACTATCGAGAATTATTAAAAGAAGAACAGTAGCTAATGACGCTGCGAAAAGCGGCAAGATACTTATAAATTCAAAAGTAGCTAAGCCAGGTGATGATTTAAAGGTTGGAGACATTATAACAACAACATTTAATGAAGACCACAGAAGCTATGAGGTAGTATCTTTGATGGAGAGTCCAAACAAAGATCAAGCTAAGCTGATGTATAAAGAGCTATGATTTGTAAGGAGTGGTGATTATGAAAAAAAGTAAAAAAGGTGGAATCACGGCATTCAAATTAGGACTTATTTCATTGTTTCTAATCGTGTCAATCCATTTTTATAATCAAATTGTAACTTACAATAAATTAGTGAAAGAAGATAAGGCAAAGCAAGAAGAGATTGCAGAACTAAAGGATGAGATATCAAACGTAAAGGTATTGCTTTCTAAGTCTAAAACTCAAGAATTTATTGAGCTAATAGCAAGAGATGAATTAGGTATGATTAAGCCTAAAGAGATAAAGGTTGTTGACAAAGTCGACACTGACATATTTAAGGAAAACAAATAATAATTAAGGAGGATTTTGTTTTTTATGACGCTTTCAGTTGGAGACATCGTGAGTGGAAAAGTAGTTAATATAACTAAATTTGGTGCTTTCATCGAGATAGAAGGTGGCCAAAACGGTCTTGTACATATCTCGGAGATATCGAACGATTATGTTGAAAATGTTTCAGACGTTTTGAAGAAGGGACAAGAGGTTAAGGCTAAAGTTTTATCGAATGAAAACGGAAAGCTAAGTTTGTCAATTAAACAAACTCTTCCAAAAAAAGAATTTCCTAAGCAAAGAGATTTTAATAATAAAAAAGATTTCCCAAAGGCTAAAAAAGATTTTTCTAAATCTCAAGCTAGAAAGCCATATACTTGGGAAGGAGAAAAAACAGAAACAGAAAATTTAAGCTTCGAAGACAAGATCTCAAGATTCTTAAAAGAAAGCACTGAGAAGATGGATCAAATGAAGTTTAAAGAGAACAGAAGAAGTAGTTATCATGCAAAGAAAGGTGACTACAAGAATTAATCGTTTTTTCGATGTAATATGATTTTTCAAGGTTGGACGGGTTTAGTTCAGCCTTTAATTTTACTTTTAAATAAATGTATTGTATCAGAGGTTTCTTATGAATAGTTTAGAAAAGTTCAAAAATTTCATTAAAGAAAACAATTTAATATCTAAAAATGATACTATAGTCAGCGCGGTCTCTGGTGGCTCTGACTCTGTTTTTATGCTTGAAATGCTTTTAAGTATAAAAGATGAGTATAATCTTAATCTTATAGTGTGCCACGTAAACCATGGGCTTAGAGGTGCAGAGGCACAAAGGGATGAAGACTTTGTAAGGGGGCTCGCACAGAAGAACTGCCTTATATATGAGGTGGAGCACATTGATATGCAAGGCTATGCTAAGAGTCACTCGCTTACATGTGAGGAGGCGGGTCGCAAGCTTAGGTACATCTTCTTTGAAAAGCTTAAGGATAAATACAAGGCTAATTCAGTTGCCATAGCTCACAACAAAAACGACGTTGTTGAGACTATGTTTCTAAATATATTTAGAGGAGCAGGCCTTGATGGTCTTGAGTCCATACCTCTGAGAAGGGACTTTTATATAAGGCCGATACTTTGCTTTGACAAGAAAGAGATACTTAAGTATATAAAGGATGAGGGCATACGATATGTAGACGACTCTACTAACTTTACTAATGATTACAAGAGAAACATCATTCGTAACGAAATCTTGCCTCTTATAGAGAGGGACTTCAATGATAATATCATCTCATCTATGACAAGGCTTGCATCTATTGCAAAGGAGAATAACTCTTACTTAGATGCTATACTTAAGGACAAATATGAAGCTATAGTTACTGAGAAGAGCATTATTAGAGATGCATTTAATGAACTTGATCACTATGAGAAAACTTTAGTTCTTAGAAAATTTTTAAAAGAGCATCTTCAGTATCTAAACAACATTAGCAAGGACAATATTGAAGATATGATTAATTTAATTTCGCTTGAATCGGGTAAAAAGTATGACATAGATGGCAAGTTTTATCTTATGAATGATTTTGATAAAACTACTCTCAAAGACTCTAGTAGCAATGAGAAAGTAGAAGAAATATCTCTTGACTTTAAATTAGATAAAGCATACAATATTTATGGGACTAAGTTTAAATTCGTTTTAAGCGATAGAGTGCTTAGCAAGAAGTATTTAGATTACGACTTATTAAGTGGTAGGCTTATGATTAGGAATAGAAGAAGTGGCGACAGATTCAACCCCTTCGGCATGCAGGGCTCTAAGAAGATTAAAGACTACTTCATAGATAAGAAGGTATCTAGTGAGGAAAGAAGTAAAGTTTTATTCCTTACAAATGATGACGAAATTGCTTGCGTTATTGGCTACGACATTGCCAATAAGTATAGAGCGAGTGATAAAACTAAAAAGTATTTAAACATTATAATGGAGGATAATGATGGCTTATAGAATTAAAGAAATTATGTTCACAGAAGAACAAATTCAAGAAAAAGTTTTAGACTTAGCAAAGGTAATTACTGAAGATTACAAGGGCAAGAATCCGATATTTGTTGGGATATTGAAGGGCAGTTTTGTATTTATGGCTGATTTAATTAAAAATATCGACAATCATGAGCTTAGAGTTGACTTTATGAGAGCATCTAGCTATGGATCTAAGACTAAGTCTGATGGTAAGGTTAATATAAAGCTGGATATGGAGTTTGATCCAAAGGGTGAGGACATACTTATCGTTGAAGATATTATTGACTCTGGCTACACTCTTAAGTGCCTTCACGAGTACTTATTAAACAAGGGTGCTAAGTCAGTTAAGATCGCAACACTTCTTAACAAGAGCGAAAGAAGAGTTGTAGACATAAAGGTTGACTATGTTGGTTTTGAAATACCTGATAAGTTTATCATTGGATATGGTCTAGACTTCAACGAACACTTAAGGAATTTACCGTACATAGGAGTCTTAGATGAGACTTGTTTAGGTGAGGAGGAATAATTTGAAGAAATCTTTATATAGAAATCTTATTGTTTATGCACTGATATTGATACTTGTCTTTTTTTCATTGAGATTCTTCTCAGATGGATTTTTTTCTGATGACAAGGCCAATGTCAATACTTTCATAAACGATATTAAAGATGGAAAAGTAAAAAGGATTAGCCAAGAGGGCTATGGTTTTAAATATACAAAGAACGACGGCAAGAATGATTATGTAGAAGTGGATCCTAATGTTTGGCAGTCTATATATGATGACTACGTTAAGGATAGAGTCATAGCTAATAAGATTCAATACGACGTTACTATGCCAAGGGACAACTCTATGATGATGAATATAATCATGATGGCAGGATCCATGCTATTCTTTATATTCATTATGCGTGCGCTGCTTGCACCAAGAGGACAAGATACAGGGAGCCCACAAAATTTTGGCAGGTCAAGAGCTAGAGAGTCAAAGGCGGTTAATGGTAAAGTTATCAAGTTTGCTGATGTAGCAGGACTTGTCGAAGAAAAGGAAGAACTATTTGAGATAGTTGACTTCCTAAGGAACCCAATGAAGTATATCAAGCTTGGCGCGAGAATACCGAAGGGCGTTTTGCTAGTTGGTGAGCCTGGTACAGGTAAAACATATCTATCAAAGGCTGTTGCTGGCGAAGCAGGCGTTCCATTCTACACTATATCCGGTTCAGACTTTGTAGAGATGTTTGTAGGTGTTGGTGCTTCAAGAGTTAGAGATTTATTCCAAACAGCAAAGAAGAACGCACCATGCATAGTCTTCATCGATGAAATCGACGCTGTTGGTAGACAAAGAGGCGCAGGCCTTGGCGGCGGCAACGACGAAAGAGAGCAAACACTAAATCAATTACTTGTTGAGATGGACGGTTTCTCTCAAAACGAAGGCATCATCGTTATGGCTGCAACTAATAGGCCAGACATACTTGATAAAGCTTTATTAAGACCAGGCAGATTCGATAGAAATATCTACGTATCGCTTCCTGATGTGAAGGCAAGAAAGGCAATACTTGAAGTTCATGCAAGAAACAAAAAGCTTGCTGATGATGTAGACTTGGAGAATATTGCAAAGAAGACAGTTGGTTTCTCACCGGCAGATCTTGAGAACCTTCTTAATGAAGCGGCTCTACTAACTGCTAGAGAAAACTTAGATGTAATACCAATGAGACTTGTTCAAGAAGCTTCCATCAAGGTGGTTGCGGGACCAGAGAAGAAATCACAAACTGTTATAGAAAAAGAAAGACAGATAGTTGCATATCACGAAGCAGGTCACGCTATAGTTAGCCATTACACAGATGAGTTATATCCTGTCAATATGATTACTATAGTACCGAGAGGTAGAGCAGGCGGCTTCACAGAGTATCTTCCAAAAGAAGACTTTAATTACACAACTAAGTCCATGATGGAGAATATGCTTAAGTCCTTACTTGGCGGTAGGATCGCTGAAGAGATTATCTTCAAAGATATATCTACAGGAGCGTCAAACGACATAGAAAGAGCGACAGACATTGCCAAGAGCATGGTTACTGTCTATGGTATGAGTGAAAAGCTTGGACCAGTTTGCTATGACAACGAAGGCGAGAACGTCTTCATAGGCAGGGACTATGGCAGAACAAAGGTTTACTCAGAAGAAGTTCAATATGCCATCGACCAAGAGATTAAAGACTTCATATTAAAGGCGAAGGAAGAAGCAACACAAATTCTTCTTACACACAAAGAGCAGCTTGAAAGATTAGCTCAAACACTTCTTGAAAAAGAAACAATCAATAGAAAAGAATTCTTAGAAGTTCTTGGAGAATAATATACAAAGCGTTTGTTTACTCAGACGCTTTTTTTTTCTTGTAAAAATTAAAACTTCGTGTTATACTAAGTCTTGTAATTTATTTTAAGGAGTTAATATATGTTTAGTACAACATTAATATCACAAGACAACACATGGGCTCTGTGGACGGTACTATCGTGTACTGCGGCCCTAGCTATATATTTAGAGCAAAAGTACAAGTGGGCAAACAAAGTAACAGCTTGCATAATCTCAATCTTTACAACACTTATACTGTCAAACTTAAACATCATACCTACAAAGGCAGCTGTATATGATTCGGTTTGGAACTATGTCGTTCCTTTAGCAGTACCTATGCTATTATTCAAAGCAAATATTAAGAAGATAGCGAAGGACTCAGGTAGACTATTTTTCATCTATATAATAAGCTCTATCGGCACCTTACTAGGATCCTTCATAGCCTTCTACATCTTGCGTGGCCAAATAAAAGATCTTGCGAAGATTATGCCGATGTTTACCGGCACATACACAGGTGGCAGCGTGAACTTTGTTGCGATGGCGGATAACTATAAAGTCGATCAGTCCATAACGAGCGCGGCACTCGTTGCAGACAACTTGCTCATGGCTTTATACTTCTTTGTGCTCATAGCCTTGCCAAGTATAAATTTTATATATAAGCGCTTCACTCATCCATATATCGATGGCCTTGAGAGAGAAAAGAGCGATGAGACTAAGACAAAGGCGGCGCAGTTTTGGAAGGCAAAGGAGATCTCGCTTCTAGACATCGCTAAGGTTATAGCGACAGCCTTCTTCATAGTTACTCTCTCAGACGCTATAGCAAGATATTTTTCATACCTTGTGCCAAAGTCCACTGTCTTTATGCAGCTAGTAAATGCCTTGCTTTCTAACAAGTACCTCATCATGACAACTATGACCATGCTAGCTTCATCAGTCTTTAGCTCCTACTTTGAACGCATGAGCGGCAGTCAAGAGATAGGCAGCTTCCTTATATATTTATTCTTTGCGGTGATAGGTGCGCCTGCCTCACTAAAGTTAATCATAGAAAAGTCGCCACTGCTCTTATTATTAGCAGCGATTATAGTCCTAGTTAACCTAATCATATCTCTTATCTTTGGAAAGCTATTTAAGTTCTCCATAGAAGAGATCATCATCGCGTCAAACGCCAATGTTGGTGGTCCAACTACAGCAGCTGCCATGGCGGTATCTAAGTCTTGGGATTGTCTTATTGCTCCTGCGCTACTAGTAGGCACACTAGGTTATGTCCTAGGTAACTGGTACGGCATTATAGTCGGAACTATACTTAAGTAAATATTTTCACTTTAAGCAGTCTTGTATGGCTGCTTATTTTTTATCCATAAACATTGTAATGATAGAGAGTTTTGTGCTATAATATTTATCGTAAACAAACGGTATCCTTAGTGAACCGGAATGGAGGTAATATTATGAATACGAGCAAGAACTCGAAACGCATCGCTTTCGCAGCTATCTACATAGCTATAGTACTACTATTTGCATTTACGCCTATAGGCTTTGTGCCAGTCGGCTTTACGAATGCAACAACACTACATATACCTGTTATACTTGCAGGCATACTAGAAGGTCCACTTATTGGGGCCATAGTCGGTTTTGTCTTTGGTATAACAAGCATCATCAACGCAGTACTTAAGCCAAATCCTATATCTTTGGTTTTTCTTAACCCCGTGATAGCGGTTGTGCCAAGAGTACTTATAGGTCTTTTGTCGGGCTTAGTCTTTAAGTTTATGAGCAAAAGAGAAGAAAGGACAAACAAGATCATCACACTTGGGGTATTTGCACTGATATTCATCTACTACTTAAGGTGGCTTCTTCTAAATATAGGAAGTCCCGATATTAAAATGCTAGTAAAAGTAGTAAATCTTGGATTTTTAGTAATTACACTTATGATAATCGCATTTATCATGATGGGCTCTAAGAAGTACAGACTTGACATAGTTGTTCCAGCCTTCGTTGGTACTATAGCAAACACAGGACTAGTCTTGTCCTTTATGTACTTAATTTATGGAAGCTTTATAGAGGGAGCGCTTGGACTTGAGGCAGGTGCTGCGAAGGGCTACATACTCGCTATCGCAACTACAAACGCAATACCTGAACTCATCATATCCATAGTCGCTGTTACGGTTATAGCTTCAAGAGTATTATCAGTTGAGAGGAGATAATTATGCTATTAGCAATGGATGTCGGCAACACTAACATAGTTTTAGGCTTGTTCGACGATAACAATATGATAGAAAGCTTTAGACTATCGACAGATAAGGATAAAACTTTGGACGAGTATGGCATTATATTCCACGACTTTTTGAACTTTGCCAAAGTTGATGCAAAGGAAGTAAACGCAGCCATAATCTCATCGGTTGTTCCGCCTGTGACAGGTCCACTTATTGATTCAATTAAAAAATATTTTGGTGTAGATGCAGAGCTTGTAGGCAAGAACCTAAAGACAAAGATCAACATCGTTATGGATAATCCAAAGGAAGTAGGCTCTGACAATATCGTAAACTCTGTTGCCGTAAGAGCCATCACTAGTAAGCCAGCCATAGTCATAGATCTTGGCACAGCAAACACATACCACTACTTAAACGAAAAGGGCGACTACCTTGGCGGAGTTATCACACCTGGCTTTAAGATATCGATGGATGCTTTATCAGAGAGGACATCGAAGCTTCCACGAGTTGAGCTTGAAATGCCTGAGCACGTGCTTGGTAAGAACACTGTTGAGAGCATCAAAAGCGGTATTATGAACTCAAAGATAGGTGAGATGGACTACATTATAAAGAAGATTTTGGAAGAGATAAACAAGACTAAGGAAGAGGTTTTGATAGTCGCAACAGGCGGACTTGCAGAGAAAGTTGCCAAGTACAGTGATTATGTGAACCTAATCGAGCCAAACCTAACATTATTAGGTTTATATGAAATTTATAAGATGAATCATGCTTAAGATTGCAAACTATGAGATAAAAAACGGCCTTGTACTAGCGCCTATGGCAGGCTTTACAGACTACGCCTTTAGGCACATAGCCTGCGAGCTTGGAGCAGGTATGACGGTCTCTGAGATGGTAAACGTCAAGGGCATAATTCACGATGACAAGAAGACCTTAGATCTAACAAAGAGGATAAAGGACGAGGCTATATACGCGGTGCAGATATTTGGAAGCGATGAAGATGACTACAAAAGAGCTATAGAAGATTACTTAAACGCTATGGACATGGATATCATCGACATTAATATGGGCTGCCCTATGCCAAAGATTACAAAGAATGGTGACGGCAGTGCTCTTTTAAAAGACACAGAGAAAGTATATAAGGTGGTCAAGGCTGCAAAGAGCGCCTCGACTAAGCCCATCACAGTTAAGATACGTATAGGCTGGGACGATGAGCACTTAAATGGCGTAGAGAACGCTAAGGCTATAGAAGAAGCAGGAGCAGACGCAATCACGGTTCACGGAAGGACGAGAGAGGCCTTCTACACAGGATGCGCAAACTGGGACTACATCAAAAAAGTTGTGGACGCAGTCAAGATACCTGTCATTGCTAATGGTGATGTTACGAGCCTTGATGATTACAAGAAGATACTTGAAGTGACAGGGGCAAGTGGAGTCGCAATAGGCAGAGGCGCGCTCGCAAATCCATTCTTATTTAAAGAGATTGAAAGCTACCTAAGGGGCGAAGAGTATACCTCGGAAGAATATCAAAAGATAGACGTCGCACTAAGGCACATGGACCTTGATTTAGAACTATATCCAAAGGAGCTACTAAAAAACAATATGAAGAAGCAGCTCTTGCAGTACATTAAGGGTTTAAGGAATGCGGCGAAGGTAAAGAACGCCATCTGCGAGAGCAAGAGCTTTGACGAGATACATGATGTGCTACTTAAGTATAGAGAGTATTTAAAAGGCAATAAAGAATATAATTAAAGCCAAGAGATGAATCTTGGCTTTTTACTTGCAATTATTTTTTCTTTCTTATATAATATAATAAATAATATAAAGTGAGGTAGATATTATGAAGAAAAAAATTATGGCACTAGCTTTTGCAGCGATGCTACTTATATCTCAAGTTACATCCTTTGCAAAGGTTGAAGTGAAAACAGTTAACCTTAGAGGCAAAAGTGTTAATGTTACGACTATCGATTTAGATGAAAAAACTGAAATAAAGGTTGCAAAGCCAAATGGAAAGCAAGTTGGTACAGCAGCATTTACTGATTTTGTGAACTCATATAAACCGAAGGCAGCCATAAATGCAAATTACTTTGAAGCATACAATGGCGGCAAGTTCCCATATGGAACACAAATGACTGGAGGAGTAATGATTAACATGGAAGGCGCTAATGCAAACCTTATTGTATTCGATAAGAACAAGGCGAAGATAGTGCACGGAACATTCAAGTACAAAGGCTACTTAGATGGCAAGAGAAAAAACGAGTGGAACAACGGAACACAAAGCATGGATTTTAATCTATTTGACGCTTGGTATGTAAATGTTAAGCCAACAGATACTAGCGGTGTATATATATTTAATTCGTTCAGAAACGCTCCTACTACAGTTACAGGCGGCTATGCTATAGAAGTGGTTAATAACACAGTAAAGAAGGTTTACAAGGCCAATGGCGAGCTAACAGTGCCTAAGGACGGCTACCTTATTTACTACGGAAGTGACTTTAGTAATAACACATATGTTACTGATAGATTCAAAGAAGGAAGAACTGTTGAGATTGAACTAGTTCTTAGTCACGTAGTTGATGGTAATACAGTTGAAGACAAGACATTTGACTACAAGGGAGAAAAAGTTCCATTTGCTAAACTTAGCGAAATTATATCAGCATCACCTATGCTTATAGAAAACTCCAAACTTGTATATGAAAAGCATGTAGCTGGTATGGAAGCAAAGATGACAAAGGGAGCAGGCGCAAGAAGCCTTATAGGTATAAATAAGAACGGACAGTTGGTTTTAGCTACAACATCAGGTACTATGGGCCAAGTTGCAGGTATAATGCAAGACCTTGGCTGTACTGATGCATTTAACCTTGATGGAGGAGCATCAAGTGCTATGTATGCAAACGGTAAGTATCTAAGAAAAGCAGGTAGAGCACTTAACACAGTCTTAGTCATTAGAGACCAAGTTAAGCCGGCTAAATAATTTAATTTGCATAATGTATATGGCGATGGACATCTAGAAGTTCATCGCTATTTTGTTTGTAGCAATAAATTTATATAGGAACTACACAAAAAAAGAGTGAGCAGGTATATTTTGCTCACTCTTAATATATATTTAGTTTTGTCTCATCGCTTCAAGTGCACTTAGCTTAGTTGCTTTCTTAGCAGGGAAGTAACCTGATACTATACCTATGAGTGCTGAGAAGACAAGGGATGCTAGTGCAAGCCATACAGGTATGATTGACATCTTTAATTGAGATGGATCAAAGTCTGGTGAGAAGCCTCCTCCTGACATATTACCTGCAAAGCCATACTTTACGCCCAAGTAGTTAATTAGGGCACTTATCAAGTAGCTGAGGACTATACCTGCGAGACCGCCAAGTAGACCTATGAAGGCTGATTCTGTAAGGAACATCATCTTTATATCAGAGACACTCGCACCTATAACCTTCATGACACCAATCTCTTTTGTTCTTTCATATATACTCATAACCATGGTGTTCGAGATACCTATGGCTGCGACTAGTAATGATACGGCACCGATGCCGCCAAGTATTAGTCTTTGTGTTTTAGATGAGTTATTGATTTCGACTAAGATATCGTTAAGCGAGTGAGGCTTAAGTCCCATCGCTTCGATTTGCTCTTGAACTTTTTGAACATTGTCAAAATTGTCTACCTTAACCTTAATGTTGTTGTATTTGTTCTCTTTGTCATCACGACCGCCCATCATATATCCGCCATACATATTTTGATTGGCACCAGATTGTAATTTTTTGGCATCCTTTTTTATTTTTCTAAGGTATTCTATCGGCATTACGATGTAATAATTATTTTCATAGTCGTCATCTCTAAATACACCAACAGCTTCTATTGGGTATTTTTGCTTAGGTTTGTTAGGCTCGTCACTTTGACCTTCTGGGTCGTAGCTGCCACCTGTGTCTAAAGTAAGAAACATCTTAGTTGTAAGAGGATCTCTTTCTTCATCTTTTGATGGTCCATTCATACGAGGCCTTTGCGGATTGCTTAGCCATCTAAGAACGTCTCTACCCATAACAACTTGGTTCATATCGCCCTCTTGTAGAAGTCTACCGCTATCTAGCTTTATGTCGAACTTTGCATACTCTCTAGGATCAACACCTAAGATAGTAGCGTAACCTTGTAGGTTCTTGACATTAATTTGTGCTGAAAACTGCTCAGTAGCTAAAACTGCATCTACATGAGGAATTTTTTTAAGCATCTCGACAGTAGCATCATCAAGCTTTGCGACCTTATCAGTCTTTGGCTTCTTTTTGCCATCTTCATCCATATCGCCACCATATCTATTGGCAGGGTAGATGTCGATTTGGGTTAACGAACCTGCTGCAGCAAGTTGCTTTCTAGTTGAGTCTGTCATACCAAAGCCTAAGGATATCATCATGATGATGGATATTGAGCCTATAACTACACCTAATACTGTTAAGAATGTTCTTAATTTACGTCTATTAAGATTTCTCAAACTCATCAATATTAGATCTTTAGTTTTCATCTATATTCAAATCCTTTTCTTTCTTTTTGTTTTTAAGCTTTTTAAATACTACAAAGCCTATAGCTCCTAAGATTATTAAAGCTACTGGAATATAGAATAGTGGCTTCTTAAACCAAGGAGTCTCTCCCATAGCTCCATCTGGCATTGGCATACCGTCTGGTCCAGCGTTAGGATCCATTGGTGGAGCTTCTTCTACTGTTATGTTAAGCTCTTCTTCCTTTTCCTTAACTTCGCCTGTTGAGTCTTCGTAAGTAAATTTAACCTTAGCCTTTAACTCACCAGCTTCATTTGGCATGATGGTGCCTTCATAAACATCTTGTCCGCCTGGGTTGAAGTTACCGATGTAGTATGTGCCGTTATTAACTGTTGCGTTGTCAGCTGTTAAAGTTACCTTGAAGTTATATAGAGTAACCTTACCAGTGTTGTAGAAGTTACAAGTGATAGGGATGTTGTCGCCTACCATAGCGTTTGTTTGATAGTTTATTGGGTCTATATCAAGCTTTGACTCTTGATATACTGGTACACCGATATTTTCACTTGATTTATATTCGTTATTTTCGTCATCTTCATATTCAAAGTTAGCTGTTATATTGTAAGTTTTAGCTGTTGCATCTGGAACAACAAACATCTTTATAGTCTTTTCAACCTTGCCATTTGGAGGTATTCTTCCTATATAGAATGTATTTGAGCTGTCAACTGGTGTGAAAACAGATGAGCCAGCTGTGTTTGAATCGCTTTTACTTGTGTCTTGGCTTGTTAAGTCTATCTTAATATTCTTAACAGCCTTTTTAGCGTTTGTGTTGTAGAATGAAAGATTCATCTCGAATTCGTTTCCAGCAAGTGGAAGCTTTGGAGTGAATTCATACTTGTCTATGATTAACTTTGGTGTTGACTTCTTTGCGTCCTTGCCATCGCCAGCATTGTCTGGATTGTTTAGGAAAACTCCAGCAATTTGTTCAACAGTCTTTGGCTCTTTTGTATCGGTGAAGTCATCAAAGTATTCAATCTTGATGTTGATAGGGTAGTTCTTTGTAGCTCCGCCCTTTGTTGTAAAGAATTTGTAGCTAACTGTTTCCTCCTCGCCAGGAGCTAGGTCTCTAACAAGTATTTCAGAAACGGTTCTTGAAACAACACCTGTTGGGTCTTCGCTCTTAGCAGTAGCTCTGATCCTCTTTGCAACGGATTGACCTTGGTTTCTAAGCTTAAAGCTTACTTCGAATGTGTTATTTACTCCAAGAGTTGCAGAAGGGAACTTTAAGTCTTGTATGATTAGCTGTGAGCTTTGTGAAGCGTCGCCACCAATATTAACAAAGACAGAAGTATCTTCTTTTATAGTCTCTTTATTAAATTCACTCTCATAGCTAAGAGCAGTTTTTAGTTCGTATGAACCAAACTTTGCTGTGTTAGAGACGTTCATTTCATAATAAATATATGTTTTCTTACCTGCTTCAATGCTTCTAACTTTTTGAGTAGTAGTTCCGTTTCTTAATGCAAGGCCTGCTTCTGCAAGACCTGAGATATTTAGTTCAACGTTTCTTGCTAAGATATCAGAAATATTTTCAATTTCAAAGCCAACTGCTAAAGATCCACCAGGGGCAACGTTATTATCTGGCAAGATATCAACTCTGTTAATCTTTAGTTGTGCCTTTCTTTGGCTGCCCTCCTTAACTCTTATATAAGCTTCACCCTCAACTTTAACAGGTGAAGCAGTATCGTCGCCTCTACGCTTTGCTTTACCTACAAGGCTGATTCTGTAAGTACCTGCTTCGGCATTTTCAGGAATTCTGACTCTTACCTCGGCACCATTGATCCCGCCGTATGAATTAATAACGTAGCAGTTATTAGGACTATCGCTTGTTGCTCTTACTGAGTAAATCTCATAATTGCCAGCAAAATTATAATATCTACGGTAACCAGGATTATCTTGTTCAAAGTATATTGTAGTCTCATCACCTGGTTTCACTTCTTCAGTAGATGTTGACACCAAAAATAAATCATCTTCAACAACTGGAGTAGGAGCTGGTGCTGGTGTTGGTGTTGGTGTTGGTGTTTCACCAGGTTTACTTGGATCACTTGGTTTACCTGCATACATATTCACACTCAAGGTGCTTATTATCATTATAGCAATTAATAAAATGCTAAATATCTTCTTCACTTAATTGTGCCTCCTTTTTATCTGTGTTCATTTCATCCTTCTCAATCATACCGTCACGCACGTGAACGATTCTGTCAGAGTAGACTGCTGTTTCTAAATCGTGAGTTACTATGATAAGCGTTTGCTTGTCTTTCTTTGTCATAGTAGTCATTAGTTCCATAATCTCGACACTAGTCTTAGTATCAAGGTTACCTGTCGGTTCGTCTGCAAAGACTATCTTCGGTTTGTTTACAAAAGCTCTAGCTATACTTACTCTTTGCTGCTGACCACCACTCATCTCGCTTGGTTTGTGCTTCATTCTATCTTTTAGGCCTACCTTTTCAAGTAGATAAGCACTACGCTCATCTCTTTCTTTCTTAGATATGCCTTTAAATATTAAACCTAAACCTACATTTTCAAGTGCGGTTAGGGTAGGGATGAGGTTATACGACTGAAACACAAAACCAATGTTTAGCTGTCTAAACTTTGTTAGGTCATCTTCATTAAGATTCTCAATGTGTATGCCGCCGACAATTATTTCACCCGAAGATGGCTTTTCGAGTCCAGCCATCATATTCAATAGAGTAGATTTACCTGAACCGGATGGTCCAACAATACATATCGCTTGCTCCTTATAGAGAGTCAAGTTAATGCCTTTAAGTACAAGAAGACTTTCTTTACCGATCTTAAATGCTTTCTTTAAATTTTTCAGTTCGATAATTTCTTGCATATTTCCTCCTTTACTATATAGCTTAATTATAACATATATCATATTAACAATGTATACAAAAGTGTTAAAAGAGAAAAAATATTTAAAAAAACTATTGCATTCTTATAAGCGATGTGTTATATTAATATTGATATATAAATATATGTTTATGCGTTTGTATATAAAACGTATGAAGCATATATTTAATTAAATGCAATATGACACAGAGGAGGCAGCTATGGAAAAATTAATTTTAAACGGACTTACTTGTGCTAACTGCGCACAAAAGATAGAAAGCTTTGCAAAGAGTCATGACTCAGTTGAGAGTGCGAGCCTTGACTTTATTAACTCAACTCTAAGCATAGAGGTAAAAGAGGGAAGTGATGCACAGCTTGTGCTAAGAGAGATTACGAGCTACGTAAACAACTTAGAGCCAGATGTCTTAGTTACAAGAGGCGAGGACGAGTCTGAAGAGGAAGAGGAGGAAGGCTTCTCAAAACTATTTTTAATAAGGATACTAGTATCGCTTATATGCTTAGGAGCATATTTATTCATTGACAGCCCATATAAGATGGTCTTCTTTATCATCTCATACTTGGTTATCTCATACGACATCATTATACATGGCATTAAAGGAGCTATACATGGCGTATTAGCTGAAGAGTTTTTAATGACTGTTGCAACTGTCGGCGCCATCTTGATAGGTGAGCACCTAGAGGCAATACTAGTTTCGCTACTATATCAAATTGGAGAAATCATTAGTGACATCGCAGTTGATAAGTCGAAGGACAAGATTAAAGAGCTTATAGTTAAGTCACCAGTCTTCGCTACTGTTTTGGATGGCGGTAAAGAGATTAAGACAGAACCATCTGAAGTTAGTATAGGCTCAAGAATCATAGTTCGTGAAGGCGAGTCCATCGCCATAGATGGAGTGGTTCTTGAAGGAAAAGCTAAGGTAGACAACGCCCACATAAGTGGCGAGTCAGAACCTGTTTATGTAGATGCAGATAAAAATGTATACTCAGGAGCCATCGTTAAAGAAGGCTACCTTATCATAGAAACAACAAAGCTTGCAAAGAACTCAACGGCTGCAAGGATACAAGAGCTTGTTAGAAGCTCACAAAGTGATAAAGCGAAGCTTGAAACTAGTGTATCTAAATTTGCTAGAATCTACACACCTATAGTCGTATTCATCGCAGCAATGATTGGTCTTATTGCACCAGTATTAAAAATAATGCCGCTTAAGGAAGCACTTCATACATGCTTTGCCTTCTTAATAGTATCTTGCCCTTGCGCTATAATCATCTCAGTACCATTAGCATACTTCTCAGGTATAGGTAAGATGAGTAAGATTGGTATATTATTCAAGGGAACAAAATTCTTAGATAGATTTAGAAATATAAAGACATTCTGCTTTGACAAGACTGGCACACTAACAAGTGGTAAGTTCAAACTTGTCAATGTTGAAGCAATTGATTTTGATGAAGGCAAGGCTCTTCACTTAGCAAGACTTGCAGAGTATCATTCTAAGCACCCTATATCAAGTGCTATAGTTGATGAGAGAGAAGACATTGATAAAGACGAAATCATTTCTTACACAAGCCTTTCTAATGGAGTAGCAGCCGAAACAAAATACGGCAGTGTAAAGGTCGTTACAAGCGATATGCAAAGTGAGTACAAGGTCTTAGACACATATCTTGACGATAAGCTTATAGCTCACCTTTATATTGAAGATGAGATTAAAGATGAAACAAAGAAACTTGTTACTGAACTTAAAGAAAGAAACATAAAGCCAGTTATGCTTACAGGAGATACTAAGATATACGCACAAAAAGTTGCACACGACTTAGGCATTGATTCCTTCGAGGCAGAACTACTTCCTCAAGATAAAATAAAATTCTTTGAGAAGGAACAAGGTCACGATGGACTTGTTGCCTTTGTTGGTGACGGTATAAATGACTCACCAGTTATAAAGAGAGCAGACATTGGTCTAAGCATGGGAGCACTTGGCTCAGACGCAGCCATCGAAGCATCAGACATTGTTATCATGGACGACAGGATTGAAAAGATAGTAAACATATTTGACACATCTCAGTTCGTTAATAAGATCATACTAGAGAATCTTATATTCACAGGTATAGTTAAGGCAGCCATCATTATACTATCACTATTTATACAATTGCCACTATGGTTAGCAGTCTTTGGCGATGTTGGTGTGACACTTATATCTATACTAAACACATTGAGGATTAGATAATTTAATAAGATATAATTATGTTTAAGAAGTTCACGGTTTATAGGTGTCTATATGGCTGTGAACTTCTTGACATATTAGGCTAAAATATATATAATAATAGAATAGACTTAAAAGGAGTAAGATATGATATATTTAAAGACAAAAGAACAAATTAATAAGATGATTGATGCAGGCAAGATACTTGTAAGCGTTCATCATGCGCTAAGAGACAAAGTAAAGGAAGGCGTAACAACTATGGAGCTTAATGACTTTGTTGATGACTTCATCGTTAGTCAAGGAGCATACCCAGAGCAAAAAGGTTACGAAGGCTTTCCATTTGCCATATGTGCATCAGTCAATGATGAGATATGCCACGGCTTTCCAAGTAAGGACGTTGTTCTTAAGAACGGAGACATCATCTCCATCGACATGGTTGTTAACTACAAGGGTTGGATGGCTGACTCATGTTGGTCATATCCAGTAGGTAAAATCTCTGAAGAGGATCAAAAATTATTTGACCACACAAGAGAGGCTATGTACAAAGCTATCAGCATAGTTGACGAGAACGTTAGGATAGGCGAGATAGGTAAGTGCATAGAAGATTTTACTAGACCAAAGGGCTACTCAATAGTTAAAGAGTTCATTGGTCATGGAATCGGCAAGAACATGCATGAAGATCCGCAAGTGTTCCACTACAATACTGGAGTTAAAGGACCAAGAATTGTTAAGGGCATGGCCTTTACTATCGAGCCAATGATATGCATGGGCTCTGCGGCTATGAAGCTTGACAAGAACGGATGGACTGCTAGAACAAAGGATGGCAGCAAGTGTGTGCAATTCGAACACACACTAGTATTAACTGACAATGGTGTAATAATAACTACTGATCAGGGTGATGTATAGATGAGGGAATCGAGAGACTTAACACAAGGGGAGATTTCGCCGATACTTTTTAAACTTGCTATACCACTTATGGGCACTTCACTTTTGCAAATGTCTTATCAAATCACAGACATGTTCTGGCTTGGCAAAGTTGGTACACAGGCGGTTGCGGCCGTCGGCATAGTTGGTCAATATCTTTGGCTGATTAGCTCACTGATAATCATGTGCCAAGTGGGACTATCTGTTGGTGTTTCGCAAAGCTTTGGCAAATCCGACCTGGAAAGCACGAAAAACTATATAAGCGGTGGCTTTAGATTAGGCTTTATAATCTCCATGACAATCGCTGCAATATTTATAATTTTTCATAATGAACTTATAGGCCTCTACTCATTCAAAGAAGGCGATGCGGCAGTTCAAGAGCTTGCGAGTGAATACATGGTAGCCATAGCCTTTGGCTTAGGCTTTATGTTCTTAAATCCACTCTTTGCAGCAACATTTAACAGCATGGGTAACAGCAAGACACCATTTATAATAAGCTCTATCGGATTAGTAGTAAACATGGTTTTAGACCCACTATTCATATTCGTGTTTCATATGGGAGCGATGGGCACAGCCATAGCTTCAGTTATTGCAACTTTAGTGATTTTTCTTATATATGTCTTCATAGGCATTAAGAACGACCTAATCTATGTTAGAGTAAACTATCTAAAGAAGGTGCCTTCGGAGATTACAAGACATATACTAAAACTAGGAGTGCCGATGACACTTATGGAAGCCTGCCACGCATCCGTTTCGATGATACTAACAGGTTACTTAACAAAGCTAGGCGCTTATGCGGTCTCAGCTATGTCCATAGGTTCGCAAATTGAGTCAATATCTTGGATGACAGCAAATGGTTTCTCATTTGCAAACACTGCTTTTACCGGACAGAACTTCGGTAAAGGTACATATGATAGAATTATACTTGGCTTTAAAAAGTCGATGAGAATCATGGCGACACTTGGTACAGCAACATCTTTATTACTTATAGTATTTGCTAGACCAATATTCTCAGCGTTCTTGCCAAAAGATCCAGTAGCAATGCAAGCAGGCGCTGACTACTTAAGGATACTTGGATATTCACAATTGTTCATGGTTATAGAGATAGGTGTAACAGGATTTTTCAACGGCATAGGCAGGACGAAAGAACCATCATACTCTGGAGTAGTACTAAATCTAATGCGTATACCATTTGCAATATTCTTTATGAAATACTACGGACTAGATGGCGTATGGATAGCGATATCATTATCATCAATACTTAAGGGTATAGTTGCCTATGTTTGGTTTAAGCTTATACTTAAAAAAGAGATAGAACCGAAGGTGATTGCATGATATTAGAGTGTGTATGCTGCCCAGTTTGTTGCAAGATAAGAATCAATGGCGATGAAATATCTGGCAATCGCTGCGGAAGAGGCTACAATTATGCGAAGAGCCTTCTTCAAGAGGAAGATGACTATGTATATGGTAAGATTAGGATAGATAGTCAGATGGTTTCAGGCTTGCCAGTAAAGACTGATAAAAAAGTAAAGAAAATTTATCACCAAGCAATATTAAAAGAAATATTTAATTTACGCGCAAAAGCACCTATCAATGTAGGCGATGTGATAAAGGAAAATATTTTAGACTTGGATGTAAATATAGTTAGTCAAAAAAGAATACTTAAGTAGGAGGAATTATGAAAAAGATAATTTTATTATTATTAGTGATGGCTATGTGCTTTAGTTTAACTGCATGTAGCAAGAAAAATGACAATGGTGGTGAGGGAGAAATGAAAAAAGAAAGAAGCGAAAGCGAAGTTACTACTGATGATGCTGAACTAGTTCAGCTACAAAACCCTAAAGCAGGAGACAAGGTGGCAACTATCAAGACTAATAAGGGAGACATCAAGGTAAAACTACTTCCAGATGTTGCACCAAAGGCGGTTGAAAACTTTACTAAGCACGCAGAAGATAAGTATTATGACAATCTAATCTTCCATAGAGTTATAAACGGTTTTATGATTCAAGGTGGAGACCCAAACGGCAATGGTACTGGCGGAGAAAGTATCTGGGGTGGTTCATTTGAAGATGAGTTTGATATTAAGACTAGAAACTTCAGAGGTGCACTTTGCATGGCAAATGCAGGACCAAACACTAACGGATCACAATTCTTTATAGTGCAAGGTCAAGCTGTTCAAGATGACCTTATAAAACAAATGGAAGAAGCAGGAGAAGAAAAAGGTTATCCAAAGGCTGTTGTCGATGCTTATAAAAAGATAGGCGGAGCATTCTGGCTAGACTACAAACATACAGTTTTTGGCGAAGTTTACGAAGGCATGGATGTAGTTGATGAGATTGCAAAGTCAAAAGTTAACGAAAATGATAAACCTGTAGAGGATGTTGTAATCGAAAGTATTACAGTAGAAGATTATAAATAGGAGTGAGGGCATGGATATTAGAGAACTTTATAAGAGCTACAAAGAGCTTGATGGTAAAACAGTTGAGATTCAAGCTTGGATAAGAAATTTAAGAGCACAAAAAGAATTTGGCTTCATCGAAATTAATGATGGTTCATTCTTTAACAGTGTTCAAGTTGTTTATGACAACAGCTTAGAAAACTTTGAAAGAGTATCAAAGCTATATTTAAGCGCGTCCATAAGAGTAAAGGGTAAGGTAGTTCTTACACCAAACAATAAGCAAGCTTTTGAAATCAAAGCAGAAGAGATAGAAGTCTTAGGCGACTCTACAGCTGATTATCCACTACAAAACAAAAGACACTCTATGGAATTCTTAAGAAGCATAGCTCACTTAAGACCAAGAGCAAACCTTTTCAGAGCAGCTTATAGAATTAGATCATTAGCAGCCTTTGCTATACACAAATTCTTCAATGAACAAGACTTTATATATGTACACACACCTATACTTACAGCATCAGACGCTGAAGGTGCAGGTGAGATGTTCCAAGTAACTACACTTGACATCGATAATCCACCAAGAACAGAAGAAGGCGCTGTTGATTACAGCAAAGACTTTTTTGATAAGCCAACACACTTAACAGTATCAGGCCAACTTGAAGGTGAAACATTTGCTTTAGCATTCTCAAAGATATATACATTTGGACCAACATTCAGAGCAGAAAACTCTAACACAACAAGACATGCTGCAGAGTTCTGGATGATAGAGCCTGAGATGGCATTTATGGACAACAATCAAAACATGGATGTAGCTGAGGCTATGCTTAAGTACGTTATTAACTATGTAATGGAAAATGCAAAAGAAGAACTTGAGTTCTGCAACAATTTTGTTGATAAAGGACTTATCGATAGACTTAACCACGTAAGAAGCTCAGACTTTGAAAGAGTTACTTATACAAGAGCTATAGATATACTAAAAGAGCATGAAGAAAAGTTCGATGTTAAAGTTGAATGGGGCATGGACCTACAAACAGAACACGAAAGATTTTTAACTGAGCAAGTATTCAAAAAGCCTATCTTCGTAACTGACTATCCAAAGGATATTAAGGCCTTCTACATGAAGCTCAACCCAGATAACAAGACAGTTGCTGCTATGGACTGCTTGGTCCCTGGTATAGGAGAGATAGTTGGCGGTTCACAAAGAGAAGAAGACTATACAAAGCTTGAAAAGAGAATCAATGAGATGGGTCTTGACATGGATTCATACACTTGGTATATGGATCTTAGAAAGTATGGCTCAGTAGTTCACTCTGGATATGGTCTTGGCTTTGAAAGACTTATCATGTATATAACAGGTATTGAAAATATCAGAGACGTCCTACCATTCCCAAGAACAGTTCATCACTGTGAATTCTAGGAGGACAAGATGAAAGAATATAATCATAAAGACGTAGAAGGCAAGTGGCAAAAGATTTGGGCTGACAATAAAGCGTTTCATGCAGAAAACGATTCAGACAAGCCAAAATACTTTTTGATGGTTGAGTTCCCATATCCATCAGGAGAGGGCCTACACGTTGGTCACCCAAGAAGTTACACAGCACTTGACATAGTTGCTAGAAAGAGAAGACTTGAAGGCTACAACGTTTTGTACCCAATGGGCTGGGACGCATTTGGACTTCCAACAGAAAATTATGCCATCAAGCACAAGATGAATCCAAAGGATGTTACTAAGAGAAACGTTGCTCACTTCAAGCATCAATTAACATCACTAGGACTATCTTTCGACTGGGACAGAGAGATTAACACAACTGATCCAGAATATTATAAGTGGACTCAATGGATATTTATACAATTATTCAAAAAAGGTCTTGCTTATAAAAAGGAAATGAATATTAACTGGTGCCCAAGCTGTAAGATTGGTCTTGCAAACGAAGAAGTTATTCAAGGCCACTGTGAAAGATGCGGTCACACTGTTGAACACAGAGTTAAGACACAATGGATGCTTGCTATAACTAAGTATGCCGACAGACTTATAGATGACCTTGACACAGTTGATTTTATCGATAGAGTTAAGACACAACAAGTTAACTGGATAGGCAGAAGCCACGGTATGGAGCTTGATTTTGACATAGATGAACTTGATGACAAGCTAAAAGTTTATACAACTAGACCAGATACCATCTTTGGTGTATCATACATGGTTATCTCACCAGAGCATCCGCTTATAGAAAAGTATAAGGATAAGATCAAAAACATTGACGAAGTTCATGAATATCAAAATAAGGCAAAGTTAAAGTCTGACTTTGAAAGAACAGAACTTGTTAAAGAAAAGACAGGCGTTAAGATAGATGGACTTACTGCCATTAACCCTGCTAATGGAGAAAAAATTGCAATCTACGTATCAGACTACGTATTAATGACTTATGGTACAGGCGCCATCATGGCAGTACCTGGTCACGACCAAAGGGACTATGACTTTGCAAAAGCCTTTGGCGAAGAGATTAAGGAAGTTATCTCTGGTGGCGACATTAGTAAAGAAGCATACACTGATACGCAAAAAGGCACTTTAGTTAACTCAGACTTCTTAAATGGCCTTTCAGTTGAAGAAGCAAAGAAGAAGATAATTAAATATTTTGAAGATAAAAAAGTTGGCGTTGTTAAAACAAACTACAAGCTAAGAGACTGGGTATTCTCAAGACAAAGGTATTGGGGAGAACCTATACCTATGGTATACTGCGAAAAATGCGGTTGGGTGCCACTTAATGAAGAGGATTTACCATTAACATTACCAGATGTTGAAGCGTACGAACCAACTGATACAGGCGAGTCGCCTCTAGCTAAGATAGATAGCTTTGTTAATACTACTTGTCCTCATTGCGGCGGCCCTGCTAAGAGAGAGACAGATACTATGCCTAACTGGGCAGGATCAAGCTGGTACTTCTTAAGATACACTGATCCAAAGTGCACTGCAGCACCAGCATCCATGGACGCGCTTAAGTACTGGATGCCTGTTGATTGGTACAACGGTGGTATGGAGCACACTACACTTCACTTACTATACTCAAGATTCTGGAACAAGTTCCTATATGACATAGGCGTAGTGCCAACAAGCGAACCATATCAAAAGAGAACATCACATGGTATGTTACTTGCTCAAGACGGAGAAAAGATGAGTAAGTCAAGAGGCAACGTAATAAATACAGATGACATCGTTGAAGAGTATGGTGCAGACACACTTAGAGTTTTTGAAATGTTTATGGGCGACTACGAAAAAGTTGCTATGTGGTCAGAGACAGGTATACAAGGCTCAAGAAAGTTCCTTGAAAGAGTTTATCGCTTGATGGATATAGTAAACGACGACGAAAACTATTCTAAAGACTTAGAACAAGACTTCCACATCACTATCAAGAAAGTCTCAGAAGACTTTGAAAACTTAAAATTCAACACAGCGGTTGCTAAACTTATGGAGCTACTTAATAAAATTACTTCAAAGGGAAGCATCACAAGAAAAGAGCTTAAGACATATATCACACTTCTTTATCCAATCGCACCACATATAACAGAAGAAATAAATGAGATGGTTGGCTTCGATACAGAACTTTATAAATCAACTTGGCCAAGCTTTGATGAAGACAAAACCATCATCAAGACTATAGAGATACCAGTTCAATTCAATGGCAAAGTTAGATATACAATCGAGATTGATAGAGATGCAAGCGAAGACGAAGTAAAAGAAAAAGTTTATGCACACGAGCTATTTGAAAAGTCAAAGCAAGGCAAGAACATCGTTAAGGAAATATATGTTAAGAACAAAATTTTTACAGTAGTAATAAAATAGTTTATAAAGAAAGATCTATATGGATCTTTCTTTTTTCTTGACAAAAATTGACATTACCATTACAATGAAGATGACTACATCAAAAAAGGAGAATTAATATGAATAAAATACAGAAGAAGATAGTTTTCGGAAGTCCTATGTGACCAGGATGCGGACCATTCAAGGCTTTGATGGAGGAATCAGGGGTACGCTTCTTGTACCTTGACATAACAGAAAATCTTGCTAACATGAAAAAATTTTTAGCGGCAAGAGACACTATGAAAGAGTTTGATATAGTTAAGGATGAGGGTCGTATAGGTATACCATCTCTTATACTTGGCAACAATGAAAGAGCCATCTTGGATATAGATGAGCTTAGAGACTACCTAGACAGTTTAAAATAAGAACGGGAGCCTTGTTAACGCAAGGCTCTTTTATATATATGCTGTTTAAAAAGATTATTAAAGGGTAAAAATTGATAGAGGTGATGATATGGCGACTATACTTATAGCTGATGACGATGAGAACATAAGAAACGTGCTCAAAGAGTACTCGGTCATTAACGGCTATGATGTAATCGAGGCTGTGGATGGCATCGATGCACTTAACAAAGTTAATAATAACGATATAGACCTTATCATCTTAGATATAATGATGCCAAAGCTTGATGGCTTCTCGGCTTACAAGAGGATTAAGGATGTAAAAGACATACCTGTTCTTGTTCTTAGTGCAAAAGGCGAGGAGTATGACAAGCTTTATGGTTTTGAGATAGGTATCGATGATTACGTCGTTAAGCCCTTCAGTCCGCGCGAAGTCATGGCGAGGGTCAAGGCGATACTTGCAAGACATGTAAGCGATACAAAGGCAAAAGTATATATTAATGGCAGCTTAAAAATAGATTTTGATGCGAGAGAAGCTTATATTGATGAGAAAAAATTAGATTTGACACCAAAGGAGTATGAGCTACTTGCTTATCTAGCTCAAAACGAAGGCATAGCTCTATCGCGTGAGACTATACTTGAAAATGTTTGGGGCTACGATTTCTTCGGGGACAATAGAACAGTCGACACACACATCAAGATGCTTAGGAACTCTCTAGGAGCTGAAAAAGACATTATAAGTACAGTTCGCGGTTATGGCTACAAGCTGGAGAAAAAAGATGAAAAATAAATCATTATTCACAAAGCTAATCAGTTATTTTTTAATATTTACGGTACTGATACTATCAACAATGTGGCTATTTAATATAGTTTTCTTCAAAGAAATATACACGCAAAAGAAGAGAGAGCTCATTCAAAATACAGAAAAAGAAATTTCATCTTATACTGGAAGAGATCTAGTAAAGTTTTTGAATGATGTATCAAGTAAGACTAGACTTGGCATAATTATTTTTGATGAGAATGGTTTGGTCTTGTACCCAAATTATTTACTAGAGCTTGACAAGGAAGACTTAGATTTTGTTAAAAGCAATGAAGATAGCGTTGACTATATCAAGAAGCATGACGATAGAGAGTACTTAGTATTTTTAAAGAGATACGAAACAGTTAACGCAAAATTATACATGAAGCTTATTGATAATCTTGATGAAGATGGTTCAGTTAAAAAGATGCTTAGAGAAGAGCTTTTATACATAAGTCTCGTTGCGATAGCCTTGGCTCTAGTTTTATCATATTTTTTAGCAAAGAAGCTTACTAAGCCAATCAAAAATCTTTCGGAAGCGTCCAAATTTTTGGGTACAAAGAGCTTTTCTGTTGAAGAAGAAGGCGGCTATGAAGAGATTGAGGAGCTTAAGAAGAGTCTCGAGAGCGCAAATGCAGATTTAAAGAGGACTATGGACTTTCGTGAGAATATCATTGCTAATGTATCGCATGACTTCAAAACGCCTTTAAGCGTGATTAAGTCTTATGCTGAGATGATTAAGGACATAACGGGTGATAATAAAGAAAAGCGTGAAGAGAATCTTGACACCATCATCAATGAGGCAGATAGATTAAACAGCATGATTAACGAGATGCTTGAAGCATCAAAGAACGTAAGCGCCCTTGGTGAACTTGAATTAAAAAGAGTTTCGCTTGAAGCCATTTCCAAGGAGATTATAGATAAATTAAATACAGCTGAAAATAGAGAGAGAATTAAATTAGACGTGAGCGGCGATACCATGGTTATGGCTGATGAGAAAAAAATTAGAAGCGTTATATATAATTACTTATCAAACGCACTGAACTATTCAAATGAGGATGAAGACGTTATTGTAAGGATTACAGAAGAAGAAAATGCTGTTAGATACGAGGTTATTGACCACGGAGTCGGCATTAAGGAAGAGGACATAAAGAGGGTTTGGGATCGCTACTACATCTCGAGCGCGAACCATGAGCTCAAAAAGTATGCGACAGGCCTTGGCTTATATATCGCTCGTGAGGTGCTTTTACTTCACAAGGCAGAGTTTGGCGTAGAGAGCAGTTACGGCAAAGGATCGAATTTTTATTTTGTATTAAAAAAGGGAGTGTAGATATGAACTTTGATTTTTTAAAAGACATGAACATTGGTAATTTCGACAAGGATGAAGCCATGAACAAGATTGGTGACATCGGCGAAGCCATCAAAACGAACACTGATTTAGCAAAGTACCAAGAACTTATCAATGACTTTTTAGATCTTGTTAAAGATTATTACAATGGTAAGTACAAGGGCATTGAGAAGAAGAACATGCTATTTATAATTTCAGGCTTACTTATAGTTTTGTATCCAAATTCATACAAGCAAAACGCTTTCTTCATCATAGCTTCGAAAATATTTGGCGTTTCAATATTAGTTAAGGCTATAGGCGAAGAAGTGACTAAATATAGAGAGTGGAAGAAAAATTTAATCTCGATAGAAACTGATTTAGGTACTATCGAATACAATGATGAGGAATTTTAAATGGCAAAGATAATGATATACGGCACGACATCGTCAGCAGGCAAATCAACGATAGCGACTGCTATGTGCAGATATTATAAAGACAAGGGCTACAAGGTATGTCCGTTCAAATCGCAAAATATGTCGAGAAACTCATTTAAGCTTCAAGACGGAAAACTTATTAGCAATGCACAAGCCATACAAGCCTACGCAGCAGGCATAAAGGCGGATGAGTACATGAACCCGATACTTCTAGTGCCATCGTCAGACACAGGTAGCGATGTTTATGTACTTGGCAAACTATACAAGCACATGAATACAAAGGAGTATTACTCGATTAAGAAAGAGCTAAAGGCGAAGGTAAAAGAGGTTTTTGAAGAGCTTGAGAAGAAATATGACGTCATGATTATAGAAGGAGCTGGCTCACCTGCTGAGATAAATCTACTTGAGGATGATTTTGTAAATACTGGCATGGCTGAACTTGCGGACACTAACGCAATAATCGTCGCTGACATTGACAAGGGCGGCGTCTTTGCATCAATCTACGGCACATACATGATACTTGATGAAAAAGATAGAGCGAGGATAAAAGGCTACATCATCAATAAATTTAGGGGCGATGCGAGCCTACTTGATGAGGGCATCAAAAAGCTTCACGAGCTAACAGGTCTTGACTGTCTTGGCATAGTACCATATACAAAGCTTGAGATAGCGGACGAAGACTCGCTTCATGATTATGAGAAGGCTGTCAATGCTCACATGGCAGAGCACGATGCGATGAATAATGAAATCGATAGGCTAGCTAAAGTATTTGAAGAAGCCATCGACATAGATAAATTAAATGCAATACTTGGCTTATAAGCTCATCGCCATACTTATAGGTGTGGTGCTTGATTTAATCTTAGGCGACCCATATAACTTTTTTCATCCAGTTAAGGTCATGGGTAATGTCATTAGCTTTGAAGAAAAATTAATTCGAAGGACAGGGGCAAGAGGTGGTTTTTTGAAGCTGCTTGGACTAGTCTCAGTATTATTCAACATTAGCCTTGCATTTTTATTCGGATGCTTTGCAATAATATTATTTAAGATCAATAAATATTTGTATCTAATCTACACTTCATACATGGTCTACGTCTGCCTTGCAGCACGCTCACTTCACTTCGAAGCAGATATGGTAGTAAAAGAGCTAGCGCATTCGCTAGAGAGAGGACGCAAGAGACTCTCCTACATAGTTGGCCGTGATACAAGTGAACTAAGTGAAGAAGAGATACTTAAGGCATGTATAGAGACAGTCGCCGAAAATACTTCAGATGGTGTAATAGCACCGCTTATCTACATCGCGATATATACACCACTTGGACTGGTTTATAAATTTATCAATACCATGGACTCGATGTGGGGCTACAAGAATGAAAAATATGGCGATCTTGGCTTTTTCGCAGCAAAGATAGATGACCTAGTCAATCTAGTGCCAGCAAGATTAAGTGCGCTTCTTATATTAATTACTAACATCTTCAATAAAAACATCGCCTACGCGTGCAAAACGTTTTTTAAGTATAGATATGCACACGCAAGTCCAAATAGTGCCTTCCTTGAAGCGCCCATAGCGGGACTTTTAAAAATTCGTTTAGGTGGACCGCACAAATATTTTTCTAAGATAGTCGATAAACCATATATTGGCGACATAGATGGCGAAGTAAATAAAAATGGCGTTTATTTCACCATAAAAGCGATGTATAAGGCACTAGCCTTGCTAGTATTAGTGATCGCTGTTATATATTTAAAATTAATATTAAAATAAAAAAATTTATTAATACACTTGAAATAATTACACATATATGATATCATATATGTGTAATTTTTGAATGTTCACCATAAAGGGAAGCTGGTGTAAGTCCAGCACAGCCCCCGCTACTGTAAATAGTGACGAGTCTATGTATACCACTGGGAAACTGGGAAGGTTTAGATGAGGTTGATCTATAAGTCAGGATATCTTTAGAACGTTCGTATAAAGTTACTTCTTCGGTGGGAAGGAAAAACTTACTAAATATGTATGTTTTATATCCTTGATACCCCTATTCAAGGATTTTTATTTTCCAAAAAACCGACGAGAGGAAAAGGCGCGCTTCTCCTATTTTTCTTTTCCTCTCGTGTACATATAATGGAGGAATTTATGAAAAAGGCAATACTATTAAGCTTTTTTGGTACAACAAGGCTTAGAGAACACGAAAGAGTCATTGACAAGTTTGTGAGTGGCTTTAAAAATGAATTTAAGGACTGCGAGATAAAGATATGCTTTACTTCTAGGATAGTTAAGAAGATACTAGAGAAGAAAGGCATGTCTTTTAATAATGAGTGCGAAGCAATCAAGGAATTGAAAGAGGCTGGATATAACGATATAAGAGTCGTTTCGACAAACATCATTCCAGGTAAAGAGTATAAGAAGCTAAAAGATGTTTCTAACAGACTTACTACTCCATTTATCAGTAACGCTAAGGATATAGCAAAGCTTATTGATGGCATGACAGCCTTTAAATTAAATGAAGGCGAAGAGTTCATCTACGTTGGTCATGGTACTTATCATGTAGCCGATAGGATATATGAAGATATTGACGAAGCTTTTAGAGAAAAGAACAATAAATATCACATGATGAGTATAGAGGGTGATCTTGATCTTGATAGCGTTGTTAAAAATTTAGCTAAAGACACAAAAACTTTATATCTAAGGCCATTCATGCTAGTTTCAGGCGTTCATATGCTTGAAGACATTGCTCCTGACGATGATGACTCAATAAAGTCGAAACTAGAAAAGCTTGGCTACGAAGTGAAGCTTATAGATAAGGGTCTTGGCGAAGAAGATTATATCTTAAACGACTGCATAGAAAAAGTTAAGGCCATGGAAGAGCCGCTACTAAATATAGTTGGTGTTGGTCCTGGCGATGAAGACTTATTAACTGTTAAGGCTATACTTACTTTGAAAAATACAAATGCTGTCTTCGTTCTTGACAATAGAGGCCGCAATCTTGCTCTTGACACAGTTATGAGCTATGTAGAAGATAAACCTATCATAAAGATGCCATTTGACATGAAGAATGCTACAGATGCTTTATATAGGGAGCTAAAGGCAAAACTTGAAGAAGCGCTTAAAGAGTATAGAGACGTAAGCTTTGTAACTATAGGTGATGCAGCAGTTTTCTCGACACCTATGAACTTAACAAAGATACTTGATAAGAAGATAAATATAAATATTATTAATGGCATGCCATCTTTTGTAGCATTAAGTGCAATGAATAAAGAGCCGCTTATTGAAAAGGGCGAGAGTCTTGTGATAAGTGACAACACAGAGCTAGTTAGGGCAGCAAAGCCTGACAGAGCTGTTATACTTAAGGGCACCATTAACAAGGAAGCTGTTTTAGAACTTAAAGATACTTACGAAGCAGAATATTTTAAGAGGATATCGATGCCAAACGAAATGTATCTTACGGATGAGGACGAAATACGTAAGGATAACGATTATATATCGCTATTCTACTTAAAGAAAAGGAAGTAAATTATGCACGGAGCAAATTTTTATGATTATGACAAAAAACTCATAGATTTCAGCTCTAACATCAATGTATTTAATATGAACGAAATACTTTTCTCTAATATTAAGGAAGACTTTGATTATGTCAATGTCTATCCTGATATAAAACAGAGGGAAGCGATTAACAATGTAGCCACTTATTTGGCTTGTGATGCGTCTAACATTATCTTGGGCAATGGATCTATAGAGATAATTGATAAGGCGATATACAGGGCAAGTAGAGTGGTTATTTTTGACCCTTCGTTCTATGAGTATGAGCTTAGAGCAAGTGTTTATAAAAAAGATTTGATTAGAATAAATTATAAAGACTTTATGATTGACTATGATGAGCTTGATATATTAAAGAAGGGCGACCTAATTATACTAACTAACCCAAATAATCCTAATGGAAGGCTGCTTAAGAAGGAAGAATTAATTAAAGCTCAAGAGATTTGTAAGGAGCATGGCGCGACTCTTTTACTCGATGAGGCCTTTATAGAGTTTACTATGCATGAGTATGACAGCATAGACTTGTTTAAGGACGAGGACGTGATTGTTCTTAGAGCGATGACTAAGACCTTTGCCTTACCGGGAGTACGCTTTGGCTTTGCCTATGTACCAAAGGATTTTAAGGACTACTACGATGAGCTAAGCCTTGCTTGGTCTATAGGCTTTATACAAAACGAAGCATCGAGGCTATTAAAGGGAAGCGAGGACTATATAGCAAAAACAAAAGAGTATTATAAAAACGAAAGAGAAAGACTTAAAGAAGCATATAAGAGCTATGACAATTTTGAGATGAGTGATAGCGATGCCAATTTCTATTTGCTTAGATTAAAAAAACATAGTGACGAAGAAATGTATAAGATTATGCTTGAAAAGGGTATATTAATAAGAAGGATGCAAGGTTACAAGAACATAAGTAACGACTATGTGCGCCTTGCAATAAGAACTCGTGAAGAGAATGATTATTTACTTGAAAAACTAAGGGAGATAGAGAAGTGAAAGGCATATGCATAGCTGCTATGAATTCAAATAGCGGCAAGACAACTATAAGTTTAGCTTTAGCAAGACTGCTTGCAAATAAAAATAATAAGGTGAAGTATCTTAAGAGTGGGCCCGATTTTATCGATTCAAAGCTTGGCTCATTTGCATCGAAGGGGGACTATGGTAATGTCGACATCTTTATGCAAAAGAGTGGCGCTACTGAAGTAGGTATGGGGTGTGCAGACTACTGCGTATTAGAAGGCGTCATGGGCTACCTTGACGGCATATATAACACCATGGAGGCATCGTCATATGCCAACGCAAAGGCCTTGGGACTAAAAACAGTTTTAGTGCTTACACCAAAGGGCGAGATGTTCTCACTTATTGCAAAGCTAAAAGGCTTTATGTGCTACGCTGATAATATAGTTGGCGTTATATTTAATAAGACGCATGCAAAGCTTTATGCAATATACAAAGACTTAGTCGAGAAGGAACTTGGTTTAGAAGTTTTTGGCAATATCGAAGTTGACGAGGACTTTGTCATAGAGGATAAGGATCTTGGACTAGAGCTTCCAAGCGATATTAAGGCTTTTGATGAGAAGCTCGATAGGATAGCTGCGAAATTAGAAAAGGCAATTGATTTTGAGAAACTTTTAAAATATTTCGAAGTGGCAAAGACAGGAGATAAAATAGATTTTCCAAAGTCAAAGACTACTGTGGCAATTGCCTATGACAAGGTATTTAACTTCTATTACAAAGAGAATATTGATTTTCTAGAAAAATATTTTACTGTGAAGTACTTTTCGGTGCTAGACGAGGAAGAAGTGCCTGAAGCTGACTTATTATATATCGGCAGTGGAAATTTAAAAGATCACTTAGACATAATAGAAAAATCTAAATCATTAGCAAGCATAAAGAAATATTATGAAGACGGAGGAAAGATATTTACCGAAGGAGAGGCAACATACTTCTTAGCAGAAAGCTTTAATGAGCACAAGATGCTTGGTCTTATAAAGGGCAAGGCTGTGAGCGAAAAGAGGCTTCATAACTTTGGTTATGCATATCTAAAGCCACTTAGAAAGAATTTTTTCTTTGATACGGATAAAATTTTTTATTCACAAGAATTTCATAAGAGCAGCTTAAATGATAACGAGTTTAATTTATTTAAGGTAGAAAAGCCATATAGAGATGACACTTGGACAAGCTCTTTTGCAGATGATAACATAGTTGCAATCGAGCAAAACATTTCCTTTGTTCAAGATGAAGAGTATTTTTATAAAAAGATAGATAGTTTAAGAGGTGAAAAGGATGTATAATTACGATAACAACCCTATGAACATAGAAAACACAAGTATGGACATAATCGACAAGGAGCTTGTAGGAACAAAATTTACTGATACTGAAAAGCTTATAGTGAAGAGAATGATTCACTCGACAGGCGACTTTGATTATAAAAACATAATCGATATAAGAAATAATTTCCTTGATGAAGCACTTGATGCACTTAAGAACGGCGCCAAGATTTATACTGACACAAGGATGACTATGGCAGGCGTGAATGAAACTAGCTTAAAAAAGCTTAACTGTGAGATCATTAATCACATCAAGGACGACGACGTAAGGGAGCTTGCTAAGGAAAAAGGCACAACAAGAAGCTACCAAGCCATAGATAAGACTATAGGCGAAGACATCGCCATCTACTCAGTAGGCAATGCGCCAACAGCTCTATATAGAATCATAGAACTGATCAAGGAAGAAAAAATTCATCCTAAGGCTGTTATTGGCGTGCCAGTAGGCTTCGTAGGAGCAGCTGAGTCGAAGGAAGCACTTAGAGAAGTAGGAATTGCTCAAATATCGACAGTTGGTAACAAGGGCGGCTCAAACGTAGCAGCGTCCATAATCAACGCACTTTTATATATCTTATACAGAAAATGAATAAGTACGATATAGTTGATGGCAAGAGCCTTAGATATGGTTATACGACAGGCACTTGTGCAGCAGTTGCAACACATGCAGCGCTTACAAACCTTTTAGATGGACCTATAGGTGAATACGACATAGTACTGCCTTGCAAGGAGTGCATAAACGTCGCCATCAATTCTAATGAGAAGGGTGATGGATATGCCATAAGCTCAGTTATAAAGGACGCAGGTGATGACCCAGACCAGACCAATGGCATAGAGATTTTCTCTAAAGTATCTTTAAGAAATGACGGCAAGGTCATTATCAAAGGTGGCGTAGGCGTTGGCATTTATACTAATGACTCCATCTTCGGTAAGAAGGGTGAGTATGCGATAAACAAGGTGCCAAGAGAGATGATTACTAAAGAGGTTGAGCTCTTAACAGATAAGGGAGCCGACGTTACTATATTTACGCCTATGGGTGTTGAAATCGGTAAGAAGACTTTCAACCCAAACATTGGTATAGAAGGCGGCATATCAATAATTGGATCAACAGGTCTTGTCAAGCCTATGAGTGAGGACGCTTTACTAAAGACCATAAACTTGGAGATAAAAACTCTTTATCTTGATAAGGGTGCGAAGGAGATAGTTCTTACACCGGGTAGTCACGGCCTTAAAGAAGCAAAGAGTATTGGTATAAATGAAAATGTCGTTTTAACTAGTAACTACATTGGCGACTCACTAAAGATGGCTTACGAAATCGGTTTTAGAAAGATGACTCTTATTGGTCACATAGGCAAGTTTGCAAAGTTATCGATAGGTGTCTTTAACACGCATTCAAAGAACGCCGATACGCGTATGGAGGCCTTCGTGTATTACCTTGCGATGATGAATAAGCCGTATGAAGTAATTAAAGAAGTTGATGAATTTATAACAGCTGAGAAGTGCTACAACTACCTTTATGATGCAGGCTACAAAGATGTTTTATGTGCTATGGAGGAAGGCTGTGCAAAGAGAGTCAAGACTTACCTAAAAGATGACTCGCTTGATGTAGATGTAAAAGTATATTCGTTTGAAAAAGGAGTATTAGATTGTTAATAGTTGTTGGAGTAGGACCAGGCAAAAGTGAATATATGAGCGTGAGGGCATATAAAGCGATTAAAAATGCTACTAAAGTTTATGCGTTTAAAAGAGTTAAGGAAGAGCTCGAGGACGAATTCGCTCGCATAGAAGAAGTCTCTGTGAAGGATCTAAAAGATATTAAAGAAGGCGTTTTATTATTATCAGGCGACCCATCCTTCTACGGCGCAGTTGACTATCTAAAGCGTGAGGGCATAGCCATTGACGAAGTGATTCCATCTATAACGGCTTTTCAATACTTAATGAGCAAGACCCTTGTGAATTGGAATGAGGCAAAGACTTATTCGCTACATGGTAGAGAGCTTGATGACGACTTCAAGACCATTGTAATGAACAATGCCAAGCTTGTAGTTCTATGCGACAAGGATAATAATCCAAGGACAATTAAAAAGTATTTGGACGAGAAAAACATAAAGAGAAAGTACATCGTTGGCACAAATTTATCGCAAAGCGGTGAAGTAATTAAAACTTATGGTGAAGACGATGACATTGATATAGAAAATAGTTTATCGGTGGTGATTATTATAAATGAAGTGGTTTAAAGATGAGGACTTCATCAGGGGCGAAGTACCAATGACGAAGTTCATAAAGAGAAATGCAATAGTGAGCTTATTAGACGTAAGCGAAGATGACAAAGTTTTAGAGATAGGCACAGGCACAGGAAGTGTCACTTGTCAGATGGCAGTCATTTGTAAAGAGGTCACTACTATCGAAAGAGATGACGAGGCCATAGCTGTAGCAAAGAAAAATTTTGAAAAATTTGGACTTAATAATGTTAAGCTCATTAAGGGCAAGGCACCTGAGGGCATGGACGGAGTGGACTTTAATAAGGTCTACATAGGCGGTTCTGGTAAAAATTTAGAGAGCATTATGGATAAGCTTGATGAGCATAATAATTTTACAGTTATTGCGAGCTTTATCATCTTTGACAATGCTTATGAGTTTAAAGATTTACTAAAGAAGAAAAATTATAAGAACATAGACACATACATGGTAAATGTTTCTAAGGCGGAGAAGCTAGAGATGATGATAGCTGAGAATCCGGTGATTATTGTGAGAGGTGAAAAGAATGATTAGTTTTGTAGGCGCAGGTCCTGGGGACAGTGATTTAATTACAGTTAAGGGACTAAAATTATTAAACGCAGCAGATGTAATTATATATGCAGGCTCCTTAGTATCGAAGGATATACTATCTGGAATAAAGACAGGAGCAAAGGTTTTTGACTCAGCAAAGATGACATTAGAAGAGGTTATAGAAGAGTTTATAAAGGCTGAAGAGGCGGGTCTAAACACAGTTAGACTACATACAGGCGACCCAAGCATATATGGAGCAATTAAAGAGCAGATAGATGCGCTTGACATGCTTGGCTACAAGTACGAAGTAATACCAGGTGTAACTAGTGCAACAGCTGCATGCGCTAGGATAGAGAAAGAATTTACACTACCTGAAGTTAGTCAAACTTTAATCATCACTCGTATGGAAGGAAGAACAAAGGTTCCTGAGACTGAAAAGCTTGCTGAGCTTGCTAAACATAAGACATCTATGGCGATATATCTTTCGGCATCACTTACAGAGAAGGTACAAGAGGCGCTACTTGAGGGCTATGAAGATCCAAATACGCCTGTAGTTATTGCTTATAAGGCAACATGGGCTGACGAAAAAATCATTTATACTAATATCGCAAACCTTGTTAAAGATGCCAAGGAGCACAATATTACTAAGCACGCACTTATACTTGTTGGTAAATTTATTAACGCGCGTTACGAAAGAAGCAAACTTTACGACCCAAGCTTCTCGACTGAGTACAGAAAAGCACATGAATAAGATTATAATCACCTACACTGAAGCTGGTCTTGCTATAGCTAAGTCCATAGCAGAGGATTTTGATGTAGAAATTTTTTATAAGGATAAAAATATTGACAAAGTCTTAGAAGAAAGGTGGTCTTCACTTGAGACCATCATCTTCATAAGTGCGAGCGGCATAGCCGTGCGTAAGATTGCTCCCTTGATAAAGGACAAGTACACAGACCCTGCAGTCCTTGTTATAGATGACAGGGCAAGACACGTTATATCGCTTTTGTCGGGTCACATAGGCGGAGCCAATGAGCTAGCTATAGATATAGCTAAGACTATAGGTGCAGAGCCAGTTATAACTACAGCCTCAGACAACAGAGGCCTCGAAGCTCTTGACATTTACCTAAGGGACAATGACTTTGCGTATAGCTCTAGAGAAGCTCTTACCATAATTATGGGTGCCATAGTAAATAATAAAAAAATTTATCTAAAGGCAAATGATTTTAACTTTAACTATGATAATTTCACAAGTGATAAAAGCAAAGCAGACTACTTCATAATTCAAAGCGAAGACTACGAAGCACAAGACAATGAAAAGACTCTCTACATTATAAAGAAAAAGTACAATATGGGCATTGGCTTGAGACGTGGAACTCACTTAGATGTGCTTGAAGAAGCCTTTCATGAAGTGCTTAAGGATATGAATATAAGTCCAAAGGCGATAAAACGCTTTGGATCAATTGATATAAAGAAGGACGAAGAGGCGCTGCTTGAGCTTTGCAAAAAATATGATAGAGAGCTAATTTTTTATACGGCAGACGAACTCAATGAGGTGGATGTTTCGGAGAAGTCCGACTTCGTTAAGAAAATCACAGGTGCATACGCAGTTAGTGAGGCGGCTGCTAAACTACTTGGCGGCAAGATTATATTAACTAAGAAGATTATCGATTCAATAACATTTTCAATAACAGAGGAGATATAGAATGAATAAATTATATGTTGTGGGCATAGGACCCGGCTCAAAAGAGAATATGACGTTTAAGGCGGTAGACGCGATCAAAGAAGCGCAAACAATCGTTGCGTATACAAAGTACCTTGACTATGTAGAGGACTTCATCGGTGGCAAGGAGATAATTAAGACCGGCATGACAGGCGAAAAGGAAAGATGTCAGCTTGCTATTGATGAGTACAATAAGGGCAAGACAGTTGCCATCATCTCAACAGGTGACTCAGGACTATATGGTATGGCAGGCCTTGTTTATGAAATTGATCCGACAATAAACATTGAAGTTGTACCTGGAGTGAGCGCTGCTTTTTCATCAGCAAGCGTTGTTGGTGCGCCTCTAATGCATGACACAGCTCTTATAAGTCTTTCAGACCTACTAACAGACTGGGACCTTATACTTAAGAGGGTAAGAAACTGCGCAGACGCTGATATGGTTATCGCGCTTTACAATCCAAAGAGCAAGAAGAGAGTGAACAATTTAAAAGAAGCACTTGATATAATTAGAGAGTATAGAGATGCGCAGACACCTGTTGCCATGGTTAAGAATGCCTTACGTGATGGCATGGACTACAGGCTAAGTACACTTGACGAGGTGGATTATGATTTTTGCGAGATGAACACGACTGTCATAGTTGGCAACAGTCAAAGCTACATCAAGGACGGCAAGTTCATTACGCCTAGAGGATACAAGCTATGATACTAATCATAGGCGGCACAAGCGAAGGCGAAGAGATATACGAAAGACTTAAGGGTAAGTACGAACTCTACTTATCTGTTGCTACTGAGAGCGGAAAGAAGCTCTATGCATCGAAGGACTTAATCATGGGCAGGATGAATAAAGACGGCTTCAAGGACTTCATAAAGGAGCACGGCATTGATATGATCATAGACGCTTCACATCCATTCGCAGTTGAGGTGACAAAGAACGCATCAGAGGCAGCTAAGGAGATGGGCATAGCCTACCTTCGTTATGCAAGAAGAATTTTGGACTATGAAGAGAAGAACAACATAGTCAGAGTGCCATCATATGAAGCAGCCTTTAAGTATATTGACACGCTAAAGGATAGAGAGGAAAATTTTTTATTCACAACAGGCTCGAACAGGATAAAGGATTTTGAAAAGGTGAGGGGCAAGAACAGATTCATATACAGAGTCTTGCCAAGTGCTGAGAGCATAAAGGTGTGCGATGACAATCACATAGAGATGAAGAACATCATTGCGCAGATGGGACCCTTCACACTCGAAGAAAACGTAGCCTTGATTAAACGCTACGATATAAAGTACTTAGTAAGCAAAGAGAGTGGCAAGGTCGGTGGCACCGATGCCAAACTTGATGCATGTTTACAAACAAATATTATTTGTGTTATAATTACAAGAGAAGAAGAGAACGCTATGCACAGCATAGACGAAGTAATTAATTATGTGGAGGCAAATTATGGAAGATTCTTATAGATTTTTTAATAACAAGAAGTGTGCCTACATGCCATGCCATAAGGTTGACAATGTCGACGACTTCAACTGCTTGTTCTGCTACTGCCCACTTTATCTAATGGAAGAGTGCGGCGGCAACTACAAGATGAGTGCAGGTATAAAAGACTGCTCAAACTGTTTACTACCTCATAGACCAAAGGGATACGACTACATCGTCAATAAGTTTAGAGAGTACAATCAAAAGAAAGCAGAAGAATACATTGCTAATCTTGAAAAAGAAATGAATAAAGACAATGATTAAGCTTGTAATGGGTGGAGCGAGAAGTGGCAAGAGCGAGTTCGCCGAGGACATATATAAAGGCCTTGACGATGTAACATACATTGCCACTGCTAAAGCCATTGACAAAGAGTTTGAAGAAAGGATTGCAATTCATAAAGCAAGGCGCAATACTCAGTGGAAAACAGTAGAAGCTTATAAAGATTTTGCGTGCATTGCCATGAAGACTAAATATTACTTTCTTGATGATGTAACAAATATGCTTACAAACATACTCTTTGATTACTTGGAAGATAGGGACATTAGAGATGAAGATGCTGCCGTAGTCGAAGAGTTAGTGCTTAAAGAGCTTGAAACCTTATTCAAAAGACTAAGAGAAAAGGATGCAGACATAATTATAGTCTCCTCAGAGCTAGGTGCAGGTCTTGTGCCAGAAGCAAAACTATCGAGGCTCTTTAGAGACATACACGGCAAGATTAATCAATACATTGCTAGAATCGCGGATGAAGTTTACTATGTCATCGCATCCATAGGAGTGAAGATAAAGTGAAAGGACTTATACTAGCTTTACAATTTATGACAAGAGTTCCAATAAATATAGGCATAGACTTCAATAAGAAGAATATTGGGGCTATGCTTACTTTCTTTCCGCTTATTGGTTTTTTAATTGCTTTATTTACGTTTATTCCAAGCATTTTTTTACGTGATAAAATTTCTGCAGAGCTAGTCGCTCTATTAAACATCATTTTTTATTTAATCATAACAGGCGCACTACATATGGACGGCTTATCCGACACAGCTGATGCTTTTTTATCGAACAGAAGCAAGGACAGGATGAAGGCCATAATGAAGGACCCAGGCGTTGGCAGCTTTGGCGTCATAAGCATAGTCATAGTCCTAGCAGCAAAGTTTTTTGCTTTTAAAGAGATTGCATTGCAAGGTTTCAAGTGGGACTATACATTCGTATTTATATACTCAAAGTTGATAGCCATGAATGCCTTTATCTACTTTAAAAGCGCGGACAGTAGCACCTTGTTTAAAACATTTAAAGAGAGTAGAAGCACCTTTCTTATAAACTTTGCAAACTTTGTAATTATAATTGCAAGCATACTTTATGATTACAAAGTGCTTTTATACTTATTAGTAGAGGCGCTTATCTTTATAATTATTTACATCATTTCACTTAAGAAGATAGACGGAGCGACAGGTGACACTATGGGAGCATCCATAGAACTCGCTGAGACTATCGCTTTATTCATAATCTAGAGGGGGTAATATGAAATTTTATCTAATAAGACATGGAGAGTCAGAAGACAATTTAAAGAAGATCACATCGCGTGTTGATACTAAGCTATCAGCAAATGGTAAGGCACAGGTTAAGACTTTAAGAGATGAGTATAAAGAGCTTAAAGATAAAAAAGTCATAGTCTCTAACTTATTGAGAGCACAAGAGACAGCAGACTTACTTGGTGTTGAGACTTATGAAGTAGATGAGAGGGTTAGAGAGATAGACCTTGGTGACTTTCAAGGACATAGCTTCGAAGAGTTAGAAAAACTTTATCCAGAAGAGACGAAGAAGCGCTTTGAAGAGCCTTTCACATTTAAGTTTCCTGGCGGCGAATCATTCACAGATCTAAGAGAGCGTGCAGAGGACTTTTACAAAGAGAAGGCCAAACTTAATGAGGACATTGTTGTCATAACGCATGAAGGTTTTATCAAGACAATCTTATCAATAGTAGTGGACAAGCTTGAAGCTTACTACAATTTCAAAGTAGAGAACGCAAGGATATGCGAGATTGAAGTAGTAGATGGCTTTCCTATCATAAACAAATTAAATTATGGAGAGTAAAATGGAAACAGAAACAAAATTATTAGAAGAGAAAAAAGTTTGGGGACTTAATCAAACACAGCTTAAGTTCATAGCCATACTTTCGATGCTTGTTGACCACTTGGTATATGGCATCTTCGAAGTGGGTTTGTACCAAAACATAATCAATGCGGCAAATATCACCATAGCCGGTTCATATGTAACAGGCGCAATGATGGATAAAATTCACTTTATTGGTAGGATAGTGATAGGTAGAATCGCCTTTCCACTCTTCTGCTTCTTTATAGTGCAAGGCTTTATACATACAAGAAACAGAATGAAGTACGCACTAAGACTGTTTATCTTTGCGCTTATATCAGAAGTGCCATTCGACTTAGTAAGCTCGAACGTAGTCTTTGATCCAAACTATCAAAACGTTTTCTTCACATTATTCTTAGGCCTAGCAGCACTTATCATCATAGAAAAGTTTGCTAATCAGCCATTAATAAGGATAGCTGGAGTACTTCTTTGCATCTTTGCAGCGAAGTTTTTAAAAACAGACTATGATATGTTTGGCGTTATCTTGATAGTCCTTATGTACTTTGTGAGATTTAATAAGTTCCAAAACCTTTTAGTAGGAATATCGACACGTTACTTCTATGGCTTCTTCTATCAGATGAGTGCCTTTGTACTTATGTACTTTTACAATGGAGAAAGGGGGAAGGGTTTTAAATACTTCTTCTATGCATTCTATCCAGTTCACTTACTACTTATTTACTTCTTGAGAATGTATATAGCAAGTAACCCTATAGCAATATTCTAATGAAAAAGACAATTGTTTTAATTATTTTAGCGATGCTTATATGTCTTGCGCCTTTAAATGTTAATAAAGCAGAAAGCATTAGTCCTATAAGCATAAATTTAGCAAAGTTTGAAAATAATAAAATCGAAGTTCAAATTGAAGACCATAGACAATTTGAAAATCTAGAACTTGATTACAAGATTGATGATGGTAAATGGCTTAGCGAGGACTTTGATAATCTTATAACTCTTACTTACAATACAAAGACTCGTATGTATGAGTACAAGTTTAAGGAAGAGATCAAATACTCGATGAGTTTTGATGTAAGAATCAGGGCCATAGTTAATGCACAAAAGAGTGAGTTCTCTAATACAATCACATTCAATGCTACGCTTAGCGTAAAGAACTACGATGCGTGGGCAGCTGACGCCATACATAGAGCTGACAGTCTTGGTATAGTAACAGAGACTATGAGAGAGGATATGAAGGCTGATGCAAGCAGACTAGAGTTCGTAGAGGCGCTTATTAAGGCACTTGAGTACAAAAAGAGCATTAAGGACTACGAAGGCGAAGAGGTCATTGATACAAAGTCCACTGCAGTTAAGAAGGCGTACAAGATAAAGCTCTTAACGTATAACGAGAGCAAAACATTTGCACCGGATAGAAAGATTACAAGGGAAGAGGTCGCAGTGATCTTGGACAGACTAGCAAGCATAATCAAATTAGAAGACAAATTTGAGAACAAAGTGGGTTATGCCGATGCAAGTGAGTGGGCAAAAAGCGCGATAGACAGTGTTATCAAGAAGGGACTCTTACAAGGCGACAGTAGCCTTAAGTTTAATCCAAAGAAGAATATGACGAGACAGGAAGTTTTAGTTACAGTACTAAGAATGCTTGATTAGATATCAGTATAGCTGCTAAGGTAAAAGAGCCTTAGCAGTTTTTTTGTCTTTATGCGTGTAAAGCCTTAGAATACTGTTGACATATGATGCGTCATTAACTATAATGAAGGCATAGGTACATAGGAGGTAGAGCGATGAATTATAAAAGAAAATTCTGTTTTGTTTTAGCACTTTTGTTAGTAAGTAGCATTTTGTTTATGGGTGTAGATACTAGTGTGTACGCAGCTGGTGAACCTGTTGAGCTTAAAGAGGTAAGTTTTACATGCGATAATGAAGATTATAAAAATTTTATGAGTGACCACTATGATTTAATTCCATGGAAAAAAATTCCAAGACCTTCAGGACCTTATAATCGTATATTTATAGCTGAAAATCATGCGGACATATTATCAGTTGATATAGTATATATTCAGCATAGAACAAATGGTGGTGAATGGACAACTATATATGATTATCCAGTGGAAGCAATGCCTAATTACGAGTACAGATACAATCTGAAAATATTATGCAAATCAAAAAACTATTGTGTCACTGGCAACACAAAGCTTAAGATAAATGGAGAATATATAACACCAACAAAAGCTTATTCTATTAAGCGTGTTGATGGTACAAGTTTTGACATATTTTTTAATGAAAAAAAGGTACTTAAAGTCGCTAGCAGACCAAATGCAAAAGATGGTCTTGCACGCACAGGAGTAGTCAATGAAGGAAAGAGCTTAGTTTACAATGGAAGAGAACAAACTGCTTATGAGAGCGATAATGGATATACAGTAGAAAATAATAAAGCGACAGATGCAGGTATTTATACAGCTGTATTTAAAGTAAATAATGATTATATATGGCGATGTATGTTGACTATAGATGGCATACAATTAGAAGATTATACAAAAAATGATATAAAAATTAAATGGGAGATAAAGAAATCTACAGATACAGACCCAACTTATGAAAGCAAGAAGCCTACAGATTTAAAGGGTACAAAGGGTAAAAAATTATCAACTGTAGCATTACCTGAGGGCTTTGTATGGAAAAATCCTGATCAAGAGCTAAACGAAATAGGCGAAAAAGAATTCAAGGCTATATACAAATCAAAGAACTATGTAGATAAGCTTGTAGAATTACAAGTTACTGTTGAAGAAGCACCAGATCCAGAACCAACACCAAATCCACCATTGCATCCAACACCAAGTCCAGACTCATATGACAATTACGAAAATGATACTAAGTATCACAGGATATATGAGCGTAAAAGCAAAAGGCATAATCGAATTGCAGACATTGAAGAAGATGCTAATCTATATAGAGAAGATGAAGAGACTATCAATAAGGATACAAGTCTTAAAGAAAGAAGCATTGTCTTAGCAGTAGGCAGTAAGCTTATGACTGTCTTTGGCAAAAATGTCACTAACGACACAGCACCTATCATCAAAAACAACAGAACTATGTTGCCGGCGAGATTTGTAGCTGAAAGCCTTGGAGCTAAAGTTACATGGAATGATACAGAGAGAACTGTTTATATAAAAGGCCTTAACCTTAAAACAATGATGCCACTTGAGATCAAGCTTACTATAGGTTCGAATAAGGCTCTTGTTAATGGCACTGTTTACGAACTAGACTCTCCTGTCTTAATAGAAAACGACAGAACATATACACCACTTAGATTCATCGCCGAGATGCTTGGCGCAGAAGTTTATTGGGACGACGCGACTAAAGTAGTAAGGATAATTAAATAGGATGATTAAATAAGAAAAGAAATTCTCTGAGCAATCGGAGAATTTTTTATTTGCAAAATTAATGCTAGAGACTTATCTTCATCTATACTTTGTTGACAATTATTTTTAAGAAGTGTATAATGACAATTAGATGTAAAGATATGGAGGTTATTATGAAAAAGATAATTATTGCAGCTTTACTAGCAATCTCACTATTAACATTGGCATGTGCACCTAAAACAAACAGCGATGCAAGTGATAAAGTAGAGGAAGCTAGTGAAGGAAAAAAGACTGAAGCGAAGGATGCTTCTGAAGAGAAGAAAGAAGACAAGGACGAAGCTGAGAAAGACTCTAGCGATATGAAGGACAAAGTAAATATTAAATACTTTGACGACTTCAAAGATGATGAGCTTATTGGCATAGCAAACGTTACAAACAATAACGACAAAGAAGATTTGTTTGCAGCGTACAACGTAAAGGAATTATTACTTAGCGAAAACGATGACGCAAAAGAGTATCTAATCTTCCCTAAAGAAGACAAAACTGAGTTTATAGTTAAGGCGAAAGACTCAGAATCTGATGGTGAATCATTCAACTTAGGCAAGAAATTTGGACTTAAGCTTGCTATATCAGACGCAGATCTTGATAAGTTTACATTCACTGTAAAGAATGGTGACAAAGCTATCGACTTTAGTATAAAATTAAAAGACGACGGCAGCTTGGACCTTTCTAAAGAAGTAGTGGAGGTTATATATAAGTAATGAGTGATAAAACAAAAGGTATATTGTGTATGATAGCGTCTGCACTAGCATTTTCGCTAATGCAGATAGCTGTCAAGCTTACATCAGAAGGTGTAAGTATATTCTTACAAGTAGTTTTTAGAAACTTCTTGTTATCAATATTCAGCATTATAATGCTTAAAAAGCATAAAGAAAAGCTAGTTCCTATTAAAGAACACAGAGTAGCTTTATTTTTTAGAGGCTTTTTAGGCTTGTTCGGAGCAGTTATGTATTTCTACGCAACAAAGAACTTGCCGACAGCCAACGCAGCGATCTTACAAAAGAGCTCACCCTTCTTTGTAATGATCTTTGCTGCAATATTCTTAAATGAAAAGCTAACAAGATTTCATCTTATGTCATTAGTCGTTGCCTTCTTAGGTGCGTACTTCGTAACAAACCCGTCAGGTAACTACAACCTAATACCAGCCTTGTCAGGTATATTCTCTGCAGTCTTTGCAGCAGGTGCCTATACCATAATCGGTTCGCTTGGAAAAACTGAGAACCCATATAGAATTATGCTAGCCTTTGGTTTCGTCACATGCATCTGCTTATTCGTTCCACTTGTCTTAACATATAAAAGACCGCTTCCTATAGATTGGCTATGGCTATTACTTATAGGAGTCTTCGGTGGATTAGGTCAATACCTATTAACACTAGCCTACCTACATGCACCAGCAGGAGAGGTAAGTATATATAACTACACTTCAGTTATATTCTCAGCGATACTAGGCTTCATAATTTTTAAAGACAAGATAGAACCTATAGAGTATATAGGTATCTTCCTAATACTGCTTTCAGCAGTGATACTGTTCTTATACAATCAAAAGAACCTTGGAAGACTTAAAAAGAAAAGTTAATATGTTGATATGCCCTCTAAAATTGCTTAGAGGGTATTTTATTGTTTTATCAAAATTAATTTAAACGAGAATAAAAAATATAAAGAATTTTTAAAAAAGCACTTGACAAATGCACATAATAGAGTTATAATTAACAAGTGCTTGATGAGATAGAGGCTTACTTATTAGCAAGTATAAGAAATTAAATAAAAAAAGTTGAGAATTTTTGAAAAAGGTCTTGACATTGCGTCTTATATTTGTTATAATGGCAAGGTAGTTATTGAGATAGCTTAGGTACTTTGGCCGAAGGTAAGCAATCTTAATTCCAGAGATATGGTGGGTATAGCCTAGTTGGTTAGGGCGCCAGATTGTGGCTCTGGAGGTCATGAGTTCGAATCTCATTATCCACCCCATAATTCTTTTAATTTGGTCCATTAGCTCAGCCGGCCAGAGCACCTGACTTTTAATCAGGGTGTCCCGCGTTCGAGTCGCGGATGGATCACCAATATGCGGGAGTGGCGGAATTGGCAGACGCGCTAGACTTAGGATCTAGTGTCAACGACGTGGGGGTTCAAGTCCTCTTTCCCGCACCAAAAGAAGTGTTCGCACTTCTTTTTTTTATACATAAAATCACTTGCTTACTAGTCCATTGAATAATCATGTTAGTGTCAATACCATAAACATGATTAAGAAACTATCGGCATCTATAGCTCAGTGGATAGAGCAGCCGACTCCGGATCGGCAGGTCGAAGGTTCGATTCCTTTTAGATGCGCCAAAAAATTCTTGACAAAGCTAAGTCTTTGTGATACTATATATTCAGTTTAATAATCAAAGATAATGAGAGGAAGAGTAGTATACTTAAGCTTATTCAGAGAGGGGATGCTGGCTGTGATTTCCCTATAAGCACTTATATGAAGACTAACCTTGAATCGGATCCGAAAGGAATCACGGAGTTAAGCACGTTATAGCTTTAAAAAGAAGTAATTAGGGTGGAACCACGGTCTCATCGTCCCTTGGGGGATGGTGGGCTTTTTTTATTTCACCATCAATGATATTTATAGGAGGTAAAAATGTCAAAGATTATTGTAACACTACCTGATGGCTCTAGTAGAGAGTATGATAAGGGTGTTAAGCTTTATGATGTGTGCAAGGACATATCTGAAGTTTTATTAAGAGATGTATTAGGGGCTGTTGTTAATGGCACAACAATGGGTTTACAAGAAACGCTAGAAGAAGACAGTAAAGTAAAATTTGTTAAGTTTGAAGATAAGGAAGGCAAGGCTATATTTTGGCATACATCTGCCCACCTTATGGCTTACGCAATACAAAGATTATACAAGGACGTTAAGTTCGCTATAGGACCATCTATTGATGATGGTTTCTACTACGACTTCGATACAGAACATAGATTTGTTCCTGAAGATTTTGAAAAGATAGAAAAAGAAATGACTGCTATAGTTAAAGAGGGCGGAGTTCTTGAAAGATATGAAATGCCTAGAGACGAAGCAATTGAGCACTTTAAGAAGCTTGGAGAAAAGTACAAGGTTGAACTAATCGAAGACCTTCCAGAAGATGCACACATTTCATTCTATAGATTAGGTGACTTCGTTGACTTATGTAAGGGACCACACCTTTATGACATCTCAAAGATTAAAGCATTTAAACTATTATCAATCGCAGGTGCATATTGGAGAGGTGACGAGCACAACGAAATGCTTCAAAGAATCTACGCAGTATCTTTCCCTAAGAAGAAGATGCTTGATGAGCACTTAGCAAGACTTGAAGAAGCAAAGCTTAGAGACCACAGAAAGATTGGTAAGGAAATGGATCTATTCAGCATGCATGATGAAGGACCAGGCTTCCCATTCTTCCATCCAAACGGTATGGTAGTTAGAAACGAACTTCTTTCTTGGTGGAGAGCTGTTTTATCTAAGAATGGTTATGGTGAAATATTAACACCTATCATCTTAAACGAAGACCTATGGCACAGAAGTGGCCACTGGGATCACTACAAAGAAAATATGTACTTCACAAAGATAGATGACAAGGACTACGCTATCAAACCGATGAACTGCCCAGGCTCAACTATAGTTTATGCAAACAGTCAACACTCATACAAAGAGCTTCCAATAAGACTTTCTGAGTTTGGTCAAGTACACAGACACGAACTTTCTGGTACTTTACACGGACTATTCAGAGTAAGAACATTTACTCAAGACGACGCGCATGTATACTGCTTGCCATCACAAGTTGAAGATGAAGTATTTAAAATGATAGACCTTGCTGACTACCTATACAGCACATTCGGTTTTAAATACACAGTTGAACTATCTACAAGACCTGACGACTTTATGGGCGAGATAGAAACTTGGAACATGGCTGAGGCGGCACTAAAGTCATCACTTGAGAAGAGAGGTATTAAATACACTATAAACGAAGGCGATGGTGCTTTCTACGGACCAAAGATTGACTTCCACTTAGAAGACGCTATAGGCAGAACATGGCAATGCGGTACTATTCAACTTGACTTCCAAATGCCAATTAACTTTGACTTAACTTACATTGCTGAAAACGGCGAAAAGAAGAGACCAGTTATGCTTCACAGAGCTTTATTTGGCTCATTAGAGAGATTCTTAGGCATACTTATCGAACAATTTATCGGCAAGTTCCCATTATGGCTTGCGCCAGTACAAGTTAAGATTTTATCAATATCAGAAAAGTTTAACGACTATGCAAAATCCGTTTACGATGAACTAAAATCTAAAGGCTACAGAGTAGTACTTGACGATAGAAATGAAAAGATTGGCAAGAAGATAAGAGAAGCACAAGTAGAAAAAGTTGAATACATGTTAATAATAGGTGAGGAAGAAGTTAATACTAAGACAGTAACTATTAGACACAGAGACTTAGGTGATCAAGGAAAAGTGTCACTAGATGACTTTATATCAAGAATTAAAAAAGAAATTGATACTAAAGAAATAGTTAAGAAGGAAGAAAAATAACATACTACTAAAGTATGAAAATTAAGATAAAATTAAATAATTTATTTTATAATCAAGGGAAATTCGACATTTCTCTTGATTTTTTTTGCAATTTATTATAAAATAACTAGTACCTAAGGGAGGTAATACGATGAAGAATATTAAACATAGACCTTATGTCTTATTATTATCTTTATTTCTGATCTCAGTGATTGGATTTAAAGACTATGGTGTTATGCTTAAACCTTTCGTTGGCATTGACAATGTAAAACTAGCAGAAAAAGAAATTGTAAACATAATAAATGAAGATAGTAACTCATACATAGTTAGAAAAGCTGGCAAAGATATGAGACTTAGCAAAGATTCTTTAATCGTAACTCAAAAAGATACTAAGATGTACAAAGTAGTTTCTTTCACAGGCATATCTACATCAAAGGGTGTAGACCCATTTGACTATTTATTACCTGGAGAGACAGTTGAACTACTAAGTACTAATGCTGATGGTTCAATCTTTGTAGATTCAAGAAAGAGAATCGGCTTTGTTAACATTAATGATTTAGAGAACGTTAAAGTGGAAAACAGCACTGACGCTTATTCTAAGGTTAACAAGACACTAAAGTCTGGAGCAAATTCATTAGTACTAAAGAAGAGTGACAAGGTAAGCATTGTTGATTACGATGGAAACTTCTTCACTCTAAGCGATGGCAATAACAAGTTCAAAGCACACAAGAACGACATTTCTTTCTCAGAAGTGAAAGCCGAAGTAGTAAATATCGATAGATCAAGCTACTCTGGACGTTCTGATGTTCAAGGACTTATTGAATTTGCAAAAGCACAAATCGGTAAACCTTATCTATTTGGATCAAGTGGACCAGACAGCTTCGACTGCTCAGGCTTGGTTTACTATTGTTACAAAACTGTACTTGGTACAAACATTGCAAGATCATCAGCAGCACTTGTATCATGCGGAGTTGCTGTAGAGAGAGAAAACTTATTACCTGGAGATATACTTTTATTTAACACAAACGGCAAGGGCATATCACATGCAGGTATATACATTGGCGATGGCAAGATGGTACACGCATCAAGCGGACAACTTATGAGCGTTGTTATTTCAGACATCGACTCAGGTTATTACTTACCAAGATTCGTTGCAGCAAGAAGAGTAATTAAATAATTATATTGAGCTTCCAATTGTGGAAGCTCTTTTTCATGTCAGGCGCGTGAAATTTTGCGTAGAAACCTCATCAAGAAAGGTCTAGATTATATCTAGACCTTTTCTTTTACATGAATTCTTTATTATTCACAGTGATCACATTTTAAGTTTTGCTGATTGAAAGCTGAATTACGCACTTCACTAGGAAGTTTTCCTTTGTATCTCTTGTAATATATGGAGAATTTACTTGCCGATGTGTATCCAACGGACTCTGCTATCTCTTTTATAGGCAGCCCTGTGTTTAGTAGAAGTGTTTCAGCCACATTCATTCTTTTTCTTTGAGTATATTCTGTAATGCTTTGACCATATTTCTCTTTGAATAGATTTTTTAATTTGGTCCCGCTCATTTTAGATATTTTTTCAAGCGTACTTTGATTTACATTCGTTGCGAAATGATCTTCTAAAAATCTAGCGACATCTTCAAGCGCTTTATCATCATCAATTTCAATTTTATAATTTTTTCTATTTAGGTAGGTATCTATTACAATGCTTATCCATTCATTTGCTTTGGCTTTAAAGAAAAAATCAGCGGCGGGTGCGGCCATTTTACAATTCAATATTTCCATTGCAACTTTTTCCAAGGCCTTTGTAAGAATTATTTGATTCGGTTGAAGTAAAGATGAATAAAATGATTCTGTATCTATGTTAATAGATGCTAGGTGGTTTTCCAAAAGTTCTCTTTTAAAGCCTATAGAAACAGAAAGATAATATGAATTCTCGTGCAATAAAAATAGAAAGTCATCTCTTATATTATCAAAATCAAAAGTGCATAAAGAGTTTGCGGTCAAAGTTTGATAAGGACTAAATTTTTCTCCGTTTGCACTGACTATGTAGCTTGAGTAAATTGATACATAATCTGCCATACTATATGTGCTATTTTGAATTAGTTCTTCTTTGATATAAAAATCATGTATATTAATAATGAAGCCGTCTCCTTCATAAAACCAAAACAGGCCTTCTCCATAAGTTGAGTCCTCTTTATTCCAACAAAAAGTGTGTCCTGCACTTGAATACTTTTTATTGTATTTGCATTCATCCACCTTCATATAATCTTTTACAAAATCATAATAAGTCATAATACACCTATCCCTTTTAGACAATATCCCTAATAGCCTTAGTTAGCCGCGGCTATTGCATTAATAATTATACCTGATGTATAATAAAAAAGCAAGGATAATGTTTGCTAGCAAAAAACTTTTTATCTAAAAGGAATATCAAAGAAAGGAGATAATATTATGAAGATTTACAAAAAACTATTTGCTTATGTACAGGATAAAAAATATCTTGGTTTTTTAGCTATAGTCTTTTCTGCTATATCTGCTGTACTTACGGTATATGGATTTTATTTAATCTACAAATTTCTGGATAATTTAATAATTAATTCAAATTTATCTGGCGCAGAGAGCATAGCGTTAAAATCTGTCATCACACTAACAAGTGGAGCAATATTTTATTCTGTTTCAGGAACATGTTCTCACATACTAGGTTTTAGGCTTGAAACAAATTTAAGAAAAAGGGGGATAGACGGCTTAGAGAAAGCAAGTTTTAGGTTCTTTGACTTAAATCCATCTGGTCAAATAAGAAAGATCATAGATGACAACGCCGCGCAAACTCATCAGGTTGTAGCTCACATGATTCCCGATAGTTCTCAGGCAATAGTTACACCCGTACTTGTACTTGCACTCGGCTTTATAGTAAGTATAAGAGTTGGCATAACTTTGCTTGCTCTTACCATAATCGATGGCTTACTTTTAGGTGCAATGATGGGAGAGCAAGAATTTATGAAGATATACCAAGAAGCTCTATCTAAACTAAGTGCAGAGACTGTTGAATACGTTAGAGGTATGCAAGTAGTAAAGATATTTAGAGCAAATGTAGAGTCATTTAAAAGCTTTTACAAGGCGATAAAAGATTATTCAAAGTATGCTTATGATTATTCGCTATCTTGTAAAAAACCTTATGTTTTGTATCAATGGTTATTTTTTGGTTTAATTGCAATTTTAATTATTCCTATAGTTTATTTTATGACTAGCTTAGGCAGCGCCAAGGTGATTTTACTTGAGCTTATCATGATTTTATTCTTATCAGGAGTTCTCTTTGTTTCATTTATGAGGATAATGTGGTATGCTATGTATATTACTCAAGGCAATTATGCAGTAGATACTTTAGAGGCACTTTACAATGATATGCAAAAAGATAAATTGGTCCATGGCAATGTCAATAATTTTAAAAACTACAATATAGAATTTGACAAGGTAAGCTTTGCTTATAACGACAAAGCTGTCATTGAAAATTTATCCTTTAAATTAGAAGAAGGAAAGTCCTATGCACTAGTCGGTTCATCTGGATCAGGCAAATCAACAGTAGCAAAACTTATATCAGGTTTTTACAATGTTAATGAAGGAAGTATAAAGATAGGCGGGATTCCAATAAGTGAATATTCTGACGAAGCCTTAATTAAAGCCATTTCCTTTGTATTTCAAGATTCGAAATTATTCAAGAAAAGTATTTATGATAACGTCGCTTTAGCTAATAAAGATGCAGGCAAAGATGACGTTATGAGAGCCTTAAAATTAGCAGGATGCGATTTGATATTAGACAAATTCCCAGAAAGAGAAAATACAGTCATAGGCTCAAAAGGAGTTTATTTATCCGGTGGAGAAAAACAAAGGATTGCAATTGCTAGAGCAATTTTAAAGGATTCCAAAATTATTATTATGGATGAGGCATCGGCGTCTATTGACCCAGATAACGAGTTTGAATTGCAAAAAGCTTTTAAAAATCTGATGAAGGATAAAACAGTTATCATGATTGCTCATAGGCTTTCAACAATTAAAGACCTTGATGAAATACTTGTGATGGATAGCGGGAAAATTATAGAAAGAGGTTCTGACAAAGAATTAATGTCAAGCGATACAAAGTATAAGAGATTGCAAGAGCTCTTTAACAGTGCGAATGAATGGAGGGTTTCAAATGAAGGAGTTTTATAAAAAAAGATTTGCTCTTACAGATAAAGGAGCAAGAAATTTAAGTAAAGCAACACTGGCTTCATTTTTCGTTTATTGTATAAACATGCTTCCAGCGATATTACTAATGATTTTTGCTCAGGAAGTTTTGGAAAATATTGTTAAAAGCAAGGGATTTTATATAGTATTCTCAGTTTTGACCTTGATAGCAATGTATATTTTGCTTTCTATCGAATACGATAAATTATATAGCACAACATATCAAGAAAGTGCGGACTTAAGAATAAGGACAGCGGAGAATTTATCAAAACTACCTCTATCTTACTTTTCTAAGCATGATATTTCAGACTTAGCGCAAACAATTATGTCTGATATTGAAGGTATAGAGCATGCAATGAGCCACTCGATACCAAAAGTGGGCGGTATGGCACTCTTCTTTCCACTTATATCCATCATGATGTTAGTTAGCAATGTAAAGATGGGTTTAGCTGTAATTATTCCAACTATATTAAGTTTTATATTTATACCACTATCTAAAAAACATCAGGTTAAGGGACAAAAAAGATATTATGACGTCTTAAGAGAAAACTCAGAAAGCTTTCAAGAAAATATCGAGATGCAAATGGAGATCAAAGCCTATGGCTTATCAGAGGAAATGAAAGATAAGCTATATGAAAAAATGGATAAAAGTGAAAAAGTGCACTTAAAGACAGAGATAGGACTTATTTTAATTATGTCACTTTCATCAATTTTTAGCTTTATTTCCCTTGCTGTTGTGATATTTGTTGGCGTAAATCTAATTATTAATAAAGAAATAAGTGCTCTCTACCTTATAGGATATTTACTAGCGGCTATGAAGATAAAAGACGCTCTTGATGCATCTAAAGAGGGAATGATGGAGATATTTTATTTATCGCCTAAAATTGAAAGATTAAAAGAAATTCAAAATCAAGATTTACAAGAAGGCGATGACTATAATTTGAAAAAATTTGATATTGATCTAAAAGATGTTGAATTTGCCTACAATAAAGACACAAAAGTTTTAAATGGTGTAAGCTTTAAAGCTAAGCAGGGAGAGGTAACTGCTTTAGTAGGAGCAAGTGGCTGTGGCAAAACAACTATATTGAAACTTATATCAAGACTTTATGATTACGACGAGGGACAAATCTTAATCGATGGCAAAGATATAAAAGAAATATCAACAGAATCCCTTTTTGATAAGGTGTCTATTGTTTTCCAAGATGTAGTTCTATTTAATCAAAGCATTATGGAAAATATTAGGATCGGAAAGCAAGATGCAAGTGACGAAGAAGTTAAAAGAGCAGCAAAACTTGCAAATTGCACAGATTTTATAGAAAAAATGGATAAGGGTTTCGATACAGTTATTGGTGAAAACGGTGCTGAACTATCAGGCGGAGAAAGACAGAGGTTATCAATAGCCAGAGCCTTCTTAAAAGATGCACCGATATTGATCTTAGACGAGATAGCAGCAAGCCTTGATGTTGACAATGAGAAAAAAATTCAAGAGTCTTTAAATAATTTAATTAAAGATAAAACTGTTGTCATCATTTCACACAGAATGAAATCCATAGAAAATGCAGACAAGATTGTAGTTCTTGAAAACGGAAAATTAGAAAGTGAAGGCAAGCATGAAGAGCTTTTACAAAAATCAAAAGTTTACAAGAATTTAATAGAAAAAACAAAAATGGCAGAAGAGTTTATATATTGAAGAAATTAAAAATGAAACAAAACATGAAAGAACAGTTATTGACCAAGAAGCCATTGTCTTTAATGTTTCAATTATCTATACCAGCAGTAATTGGCATGGTGGTTATAGGTCTATACCCACTTATGGATGGAATATTTGCTGGACAAATAATTGGTGAGAATGCTATGGCGGCTTGCTCAATAGCTATGCCACTTACCTTTTTTAATAATGGGATTGCAACGCTTATAGGGATAGGTTCGGCATCAATTTTATCAAGAGCCATGGGAAAGGGTGATAATAATACTATAGACAAGCTTATGGGAAATCTTATCTATTGGATTATATTTTTTTCAACGATCATAACAATAGGAGGAATACTTCTAGGACCATATTTTTTAGATTTAATTGGAGCAACAGGAGAAATAAAGGCATTAGGTATAAGATATTTAAGAATAATATTTCTAGGCTCAATTTTTGTAAACTTTACCCAGTCAGCCAATATGGTTATGCGTGGTGAAGGGCTTATGAAAAGAGCAATGAGTATCATGGGACTCGGTGCCTTTATCAATATAGTTCTTGATCCAATACTAATGAAAGCAATGGGCGATTATGCCATTGAGGGAGCAGCTATAGCAACTGTAACAGCACAAATAATTCAAGCAGTTATTACTCTTTATTATTTTAAGAGTAAAAGTGAAAATGTAAAAATAGGAAAAATAAAAAAAGAAAAAGATATATCAAAGGAAATGTTTGGAGTAGGAGTATCAGCTATGATCATGCAAGTATTTTTCATGGTTCAACAAACATTGCTTTATAGACAAGCTTTTAGATATGGAGGAGATCCAAATGCAATATTAATGTCGGCAACTTTGAGATTTTATGGATTCTCATTTATACCAATTTGGGGAATGAGTCAGGGGTTACAGCCGATTATTGGTACAAACTTTGGAGCAAAACAATACGATAGAGTAAAGGAAACTATGAATATATTTTCTATAGGAGGAACAGTACTTGCAGCAATTTTTTGGTTACCAGCACAAGTATTTTCAAAACAGTTACTTGGTTTATTTAAAGTAAGTCAGGATATAATTTCAAGCGGAGTTAATAATTTCAGAATGTTCTATTCAGTATTTATTCTTTATGGAATTATGATTATGACAATCACTTTTTTTCAAGCGATTGGGGATGGAAAAAAAGCTGGAATGATTGTAATGCTAAGACAGTTAATACTACTTGTTCCAGCTTTACTTATATTGCCAAGAATATTTGGAGCAGGGGCTGTTTGGTGGGCAGAACCAGTTGTAGATTTTACTATGATAATGGTAGGTTTAGCAATGCAAGCCAAGGCTCTTTCAAATATGAATGTAAAAAATTAAAAATAAAATAAAGAAAAAAACAAAAATGGCAGAAGAATTTATTTATTAGGAGGACTAAAATGGATGATAAAAAATTAAAAGTAAAAGATTTAGTAAGTATCGGTGTTTTTGCCGTAATTTATTTCGTCTTGATGTTTGGTGTTGGTATGATGGGAATGATCCCAATATTGTTTTTAGTTTACCCAACAGTTTTAGCCATAGTTGCAGGAACTGTAGTTATGTTATTTATGGCTAAGGTTCAAAAACCATGGGCATTATTTATTCTAGGTATGATATCACCGCTTGTGATGTTTGCTATGGGACATACTTATGTACTTGCAGTCTTATCACTTATAGTAATGACAATAGCAGAATTAATTAGAAAGATTGGTAATTACAATTCCTTTAAATACAATATGCTTTCTTATGCAATCTTCAGCACATGGATATGTAGCTCTTTAATGCAAATGCTTTTAGCAAAAGAAAAATATATGGAGATGTCTTTGATGATGATGGGAAAAGATTATACTGATGCATTGGAAAATCTAATAACATATCCTCACATGGCTTTAGTAGCCTTAGGTGCTTTCCTAGGAGGAATAATTGGAGCATATATAGGCAAGGCTCTATTGAAGAAACACTTTGAAAAAGCAGGCATTGTATAATGCCTAACTTTTCTTCGAATTCTTCCTTTAATCTCAACCCAATAAGTAAGTTATTAGTCGTATTTCTTACAGGCCTAACTGTTGTGCATAGCTTAAACATATGTTTCGAGCTAGCAATTGTTTGTATTATTGGTATTTTATTTTATTTGAATGGATACAAAAAAACACTTTTTAAATGGATAGTTTTATGTGGAATACTTTATTCGTTACCAAATTTTATGGTGTTATCTGAATTAAATCCAATACTTAAGATGTTTTTAAGTCTATTTATTATCTTTAGAATGTTTTTATTGCCATTTATGGCGGCAAGCTTCATGGTAAAGACCTCTGATGTAGGTGCAATAATTTCATCTATGGATAAGCTCAAAATTTCAAAAAATCTTTCTATACCTGTTGCGGTCATGTTTAGGTTCTTCCCATCTTTCAAAGAAGAGAAGAAAAACATTAAGATGGCTATGAAGGTAAGAGGTATAAATTTTAAAAATCCAATCAAATATCTTGAATATGTCTCAGTGCCACTACTAATTATATCTTCAAACATTGCAGATGACATTGCAAAAGCGGCGGAAACAAAGGCAATAGAAAACCCAATTGCCAAGACTAGATATACTCGTGTAAAGGTACAGCTAATTGACTTTGTTTATGTTTTGGCGGTTGCTGGACTTATTGTGGGAGGCTTAATATGGTAGAAATAAAAAATTTAAGCCTTGATTATGGCAAAGAACATATAATAGATGATATATCACTATCCATAGCCGAGGGAGAGTGCGTGCTATTTACAGGAAAAAGCGGAAGCGGTAAGTCATCTTTAATAAATTCTATAAACGGACTAGCTGTAAGATATGATAACGCAAAGACAAAGGGCGAAATAATTATTGATGGTAAAAATATAAAAGATTTGGAGCTTTATCAAATCTCAATGCTTGTCTCAACTGTTTTTCAAAATCCTAAGACATATTTCTTTAATATAAATACGACATTAGAATTATTGTTTTATTTAGAAAATATTGGTCTTGCAAGAGAAGAGATGGACAGGCGTTTGAATGAGATGCTAGAAATTTTCCCGATAAAAAATCTATTGAACAGAAATATATTTAATCTATCTGGCGGTGAAAAACAAATACTTTGCATTGCTGCTTCTTATATAGCAGGCACAAAGATCATAGTTATGGATGAGCCATCATCAAATTTGGACATTAAAAGCATAAGTGTTTTGACAAAGATGCTAAAGATACTAAAAGAAAAGGGCATAAGCATAATTGTAGCTGAGCATAGAATTTATTATTTGATGGATATAGTTGACCGTGTATTTTTAATAGATAAGGGCAAAATTAAAAAAACTTATACTAGAAGTGAATTTTTAAAGCTAGACAAAAATGATTTGAACGCTTTAAGCTTAAGAGATAAAGAATTAAGTAAATTAGAAGTTCCTTATCTAAAAGGCGGTGGAGAGTATCAGATAAAAAATCTTAGCTACAAATTTACTGATGATGAGCGTTTAAGTGTAAAGGACATCTCATTTAAGCTTGGCAAAATTTATGGCATAATAGGATCCAATGGACGAGGAAAGTCAACGCTCTTAAGATGCTTAATTGGTCTTGAGAAAAAATCAAAAGAAGAAATTTATTTTAAAGGCGAGAAATTATCTAAAAAAGAAAGACTCAAAAACTCTTCACTTGTTATGCAAGATGTGAACCATCAATTATTCACAGATGAAGTATTCAAAGAGCTTAGTCTAGGTGTAAAGAATTTTGACGAGGAAAAGGCAAAAATCATTTTAAAAGATTTAGGCTTAGACGAATTTATTGAAAGGCACCCGATGAGTTTATCGGGAGGACAAAAGCAAAGACTTGCAATAGCGTCAGTTATGTGTAAAGACTCGACTTTTGTTTACTATGATGAACCAACTAGCGGTATGGATTATACCAATATGGAAAAAATATCTGAACTGATTAAAAAATACAAAGCTATGGATAAAATAATTTTTATAGTCTCACACGACATAGAATTTTTAAATGAAGTAGCTGATGAAGTTTATGAATTATAAAAAAGTTTATATAAAATTTAAAACGGCAGTCTTATTACGAAGGGTCTAGATCACATCTAGACCTTTTCTTATGCTCTTTTGCAGCTATATGACACTTTAGTTTCAACATATCAAGAGCCTCCCACTATATAGCAAGGCTGCTACTATATGCGAGGCGTCTTACTATATAGTAAGAAAGGTATATAGAGAGCTCCTCCTAAGACTTGAAATTGAGCTATGCTATATTGATATTCTTTATAAAAAAGGCTTTTAATATACAGCGCTTTGTGATATAATAAATAAATATAGATAATGGGGTTATTGTATGCAAAAATGGTTTATAAAAAATAGAAATGCAGATAAATATGCAGATGTTAAGAGCGTAGTTAAGGATGATTTATTAGCGAAAGTTCTTTGTAACAGAGGGGTCGTTGAAACTGATGATGTCATCGACTACTTAAATGATGACTACACAAAGATTTACCGCACTGAAGGCTTGCCTGACATGGACTTAGCACGTGAGCTTATAGGGGACGCTATAAAAAATCAAAAGAGGATACGCATTGTAGGCGACTATGACTCGGATGGCATTATGTCCTGCACAATACTTTTAAGAGCTCTTAAGTACTTTGGTGCTGATGCAAGTTTTGAAGTGCCGGACAGAAAGGCGGATGGCTACGGTATAAATAAGCGTATAGTTGATAATTGTCTTAATGACAAGGTTAAGCTAATAATTACTTGTGACAATGGTGTATCGGCTTTTGAGGCTATAGAGTATGCAAAGGAGCAAGGCATAAAAGTTATTGTTACTGACCACCATTTACCAAAGATAGAAGATGGTAAGGAAATTAAGGTAGACGCTGATGCGATAATTGATCCTAAGGTGGAAAAGTCTACTTATCCATTCACAGAGATTTGTGGAGCATTCGTTGCCTTTAAGCTGATCACATACATTAGCAAGGATTATGAATTTGATCCAGACCTTATAGATGAGATAATTCAGTATGCAGCCTTTGCAACTATAACTGACATCATGCCGCTTCTTGATGAGAACCGAGACCTCTTAAAGAGGGGCTTGGAGCTTATGAATAAAAGACCATCTAAGGTTTTTTCTCATCTAAAGAGCGAGCTAAAAATTGATAAAGATATAAATGTTTTTCACATCGGCTTTATCTTAGGACCATCGGTCAACGCTATAGGCAGACTAAGCAATGCCAATCACGCAATTGCAGCTTTTGAGTCTTATGATGACGACAAGATTATAGATATCTGCAAGGAGCTATATGCACTTAATCAGGAGAGAAAGGACTTAACAGAGCTTGGCTACGACGAGGCTATAAAGGCGATTGAAGCGGATGAAAATTTTGATGCTAAGGATCTTATAGTTGTAAAATCGAAAAATCTTGAGAGAAGTGTTGCAGGTATTGTCGCTGGAAGGCTTAAGGAAAGGTACTACAGACCTGCGATAGCCCTATATGAAGAAGACGGTATTCTGTATGGTTCTGCAAGATCTATAGAGGAGTACAACCTTTTTGATGAGCTAAGCAAGGCCAAGGAGTACTTAAATAAGTTTGGAGGCCATAAGCTAGCGGCGGGCTTGGAGTTAAAAGTTGAAAATTATGATGCCTTTGTTGATTTCATGAATAAAAATTCCAATCTAACTGACGATGACAAGGTCGAGAAGGTATATATTGATGCACTTTATCCAGTTGATTTTCAAAAATTTTCAACTTATGACAGCATAGAGAAGCTAAAGCCATTCGGTGAGAAGAATCCTGAAGTTTTATTTGCAGATAAAGATCTTGTTTTGAAAAGTATTAATGTATTTGGACAGAACCGCAACGTTATAAAGCTAAGGTTTAGAACAAAGCTTGACAATCTGATAACAGCTATACTATTCTACAAGGAAGATGAGTTTAAGAAAGACTACTTAGATCAATATGAATCTGACATTAACAGAGATTTAGCTGATGGCAAAGAGATAATTATGGATATTTGCTACAATCTTCAAGTTAATGAATATATGGGCACTAAGAGCCTTGATATAAATATAAAGCACTTTAGGTTTAGGAGGTGAGCTTATGATAGAAGATTTAATTAAAATTATTGAAAAGTACATGACAAAGGACGAGATTGCTTTTGTTATGAAGGCTTATGAATATGCAAGCGAGATGCATAAGGATCAAAAGAGAAAGTCTGGAGAGCCTTATATTATTCACCCTGTCAATGTAGCTATCATACTAGCTGACCTAGATATGGACGTTGAAACCATCATATCGGCTTTGCTTCATGATGTTGTTGAAGATACGCCTGCAACTTATGATGATGTTAAAAATTTATTTACAGAAGACATCGCAAACATTGTCGATGGTGTAACTAAATTAAACAAGTTAAATTATAAGAGCTCGGAGGCTTTCCAAGCTGAGAACTTAAGAAAGATGATTCTTGCTATGAATAACGACATAAGAGTCATCATAGTTAAGCTTGCCGACAGACTTCACAACCTTCGTACGCTTGAGTATATGAATGAAGAGAAGAGAAAGCAAAAGGCTAAGGAGACTATAGAGATATACGCACCACTTGCTGGAAGACTCGGAATATTCAAGATTAAGTGGGAGCTTGAGGACTTATCTCTTAGATACCTTGACCCAGAAGGCTACTACGACTTGGTTGAGAAGATTAACAAGAAGAGATCGGAGCGCGAGAAAGAGATTAATGAGATTATAAAGAGGATATCCCTTGAACTTGATAAGCAAGAGCTTCACTACGACATAAGCGGCAGGCCTAAGAACTTCTACAGTATATATAAGAAGATGAAGGGCAAGAGCAAGAGCTTTGAGAGCATATATGACCTTATAGCTGTGAGGATATTGGTAGACACGGTTAAGGATTGCTACGCTGTCTTAGGTATAGTCCACTCGATGTGGAAGCCGCTTCCAGGAAGATTTAAAGACTACATAGCCATGCCTAAGCCAAATATGTATCAGTCCTTACATACAACTGTAATCTCTGACACTGGAGAGATATTTGAGATTCAGATAAGAACATATGAGATGCACGAAGTTGCTGAGTTTGGTATTGCTGCGCATTGGAAGTATAAGGGCGGCAAGGCACAAGGCAAAGATGTTGACAATAAGCTTGACTGGTTAAGACAATTATTAGAGTGGCAAAAGGACTTAAAGGATCCAAAAGAGTTTATCGATACTCTTAAGATTGACTTCTTTGATGATGAGGTCTTCGTATTCACACCTAACGGCGATGTTGTTGACCTACCAGAAGGCTCGACACCAGTTGACTTTGCTTATAGAGTGCACACAGGTGTAGGTAACACATGCGTTGGTGCTAAGGTTGACTCAAGGATAGTTCCACTTAACTATAAGCTTAAGAATGGCAATATAGTCGAGATCATCACACAAAAGTCATCAACAGGACCAAGTAGGGACTGGCTAAAGTTTGTAAAGAGCCCAAGAGCAAGGCAGAAGATAAAGCAATGGTTCAAGTCTAAAGAAAAGGACATCAGCATCGAGAAGGGTAAGGAACTATTTGAAAGAGAAGCTAAGAAGCTTGGCTTAGACTTAAATATATTGGACAACGAAAAAATTTACCATAAGCTTGCAAAAGAGCTTTCGATAAACTCGATTAGTGATTTATTTGCGTCTATTGGCTATGGCAATTTTAAAGAAAAGCTTGTTATAAATAAAATAATAAATATAAAGAATGCAATTGAAAATATCGGCCTAACTAAGAACGAGGACGACTACTTAAAGAGCTCTTCATCAAAGAAGGATGCAACAGGAGTTAGGATAGACGGACTTGAAGGCATGAAGATAAAGTTTGCTAAGTGCTGTAACCCAGTTCCTGGCGACGAAATCATTGGCTTCGTAACAAGAGGCTACGGTGTTTCTATACACAGAAAGGACTGCACAAACATTGCTAACTTACTTGACTCGGACAGATGCCTGGAAGCTGAGTGGGATGTTGCAGCGAGTGAAAAATTCCTTGCTAATGTAACCATCAGAGCGGTTGACAGAACTGGTATACTTTCTGAAATCACAGCCATGGCAAAGGAAGCAGGCATTGGTATACAATCCTTAAGTGCAAAGAGCAACACTATAAGCGATATATTTATATATTTAACATTTGAAGTTTCGGGAAGGGAAGAACTAGATAAGATGATGCAAAAACTTAAGACCATCAACGGCGTTCTAGATGTCTACAGGGCATAGAGATGAGAGCGGTTGTACAAAGAGTAAAAGAGACTCGCCTGGAAGTAGATGACAAGCTTATAAGCGAAATACAGGGCGGCTTGCTTGTCTACATTGCTGTTGAAGATGACGATACAGATGCTGATCTTGAATATATTTTTAAAAAAGTTACTAATATGAGAATTTTCTCTGACGAAGAAGACAAGATGAATCTATCGGTGCAAGACATTGACGGTGAGATACTTCTTGTTTCGCAGTTCACACTATATGGTGACGCTAGAAAAGGCAACAGACCTAACTTTATGAAGAGCGCAAAGGCAGAGAAGGCTGAAAGCTATTATGAAATGTTTAAAGAGAAATTAAAGATAGGCGGGATAAATTTTAAATCGGGAGTCTTTGGAGCAGATATGCACATACACGCACATCTATCTGGACCGGTAACTATATTATTAGATTCAAAGAAGGAGTTTTAAATGAATATTTTTAAGAAAAATGTTGGAGTTTATGGCTCTAATTCATACATTGTCAGCAGCGACAGTGGTGATGCGGTAATTATTGACGTAGGCGGCAATGCAGACGACTTATATGCATATATGCAAGAGCATAAATTAAATTTAAAAGCGATACTCTTAACACATGGTCACTTTGATCATGTTCTAGGAGTAAACGCCTTAAGAGAATTAAGCAGCGCCCCTAGCTACCTTTCAAAAGATGATTATGAGATGACTCAAAGAACAGACTTTATGCTTAACGATAAGATGAGAAACTATATAGACGAGCCTATAAATATAGACCACACTATCGACAAAGAAGGTCCTATGCAATTTGGAGACGTAGTTGTTAATGTTATAAAGACTCCTGGACATACAAAGGGCGGCCTTACTTATCAAATCGGTGATGATTTATTCGTAGGCGATACTATATTTTTCCACTCAGTTGGTAGAAGCGATCTTTATGGCGGCGACGAAGCTGAACTTATTGACTCGGTTAATAAAGTTTTGGCGATAGAAGGTAATCATATAATATATCCGGGACATAGTATGAATACAAGTTCTGAAGAAGAAAGGGCAAACAATCCTTACATAAATGCTAAGAGAAGCTAGTATAAAGGTAATAAAAGAGCTCTTTTGGGAGCTTCAAAACATTAGAGATGGCATTAGTTATGAGATTTTAGAAAGCGGCATACGCTTTTCTATAGATGGAAGTGAAAGAATTTTTACTTCATTTGATGGACTTAGTAATAACGAGATGAAGACCCTGATATATAAGGAGTTTTTGAAAGAAGACATAAGTCTACCTTGGGGCATACTTACAGGAATTAAGCCACTAAAGCTATATGCGAGGTCTGATGATAAGGAGGCTTTCAAAGAAAAGTTTTTTATCTCGGATGAAAAGTTTGAACTTTTAGAGAGAACTTACAAGAATCAGGCTCTATCTTTTAAGCCAAAGTACAGCTTGTATCTACACATACCATTTTGCAAAGGCATCTGCTCATATTGTTCGTTCTACACAAACGATATCACAAAGAAGAACTACGACTATGCAAAGTATGTAGAAGCCGTGATCTATGAGATGAGTATGGAGAGTAAGAGAAGAGATATATCCGAGCCTGACAGCATATACATAGGCGGAGGGACTCCATCTGCCCTTGATCACGATAGCATAGAAAGACTCTTAAAATACATAAAAGAAAATTATAAGTTCAAAGAACTTACCTTTGAGTGTGGCAGAGCTGACACTATGGACGCATCTTTGCTAGATATTTTAGATGAGTATGGAGTTACAAGGATATGTATTAACCCGCAGACTATGAATGAACAAACGCTTAAGAGGGTTCACAGAAGAGCAAATATTGAAGAGCTTTATAAGACATACGAGCTTGCAAGAGTGTATGACTTCGACATCAACATGGACCTTATTATAGGCCTTGAAGGAGAGGGAAAGCTTGATTATATTGACTCAGTAAAAAAGCTTATAGCGATGAGGCCAGAGTCGATTACTATACATAATCTGGCACTTAAAAGACGCTCTGTCATTACTAAGGAGCAGTTTAGATTAGAAAATATTGACTTATCAAAAGAAATTTACACCTTGCTTTATGATAGCTCTTACGAGCCGTACTATATGTACAGGCAGAAGATGACAAACTCTAACCTTGAGAATGTCGCCTTCGCACTTAAAGACAAGGCATCTATATATAATATAATTTCGATGAACGACCTTACAAGCATATACGCCTTCGGTGCGGGTGCTGTATCGAAGTACATTGAAGTCGCTGAGCTAAGGCGTAAATTTAATTATAAGGACATTGCATTGTATATAAACAGTGTTTATAATAAAGATATATTGTAATATTGGGAGGATATTTATGGAAACAATGGGAAACTTACGCAGGAGTGACTACTCTGGCGAACTAAGAATGAAAGACATTGAAAGAGAAGTTGTGCTGATGGGTTGGGTGCAAACTCAAAGAAACCTAGGACAACTTATCTTCGTTGATATAAGAGATATAAGTGGTATATCTCAAGTCGTTTTTGATGAGACAATCTCTAAGGATGTCTTTGAGAAGGCGAAGGGACTTAAGGGCGAGTACGTTATCGCTGTTAGAGGTAAGGTTAGAGAGAGATCACAAAAGAACCCTCACATAGCTACAGGAGATATCGAAGTGTTAGCTGATGAGCTAAAGATACTTGACACAGCTCAAACTCCACCTATCTACGTAAAAGACGATGACAATGTAGGTGAGCAAATGAGACTTAAGTACAGATTCTTAGACTTAAGAAAGCCATTCATGCAAAAGACTCTTATGACAAGAGCGAAAATTTACAAAGCATTTAGAGACTTTTTAAATGATCACAGATTTATTGAGATAGAGACACCTATACTTGGCAAGTCAACTCCAGAAGGAGCAAGAGACTATATCGTTCCAAGTAGAGTTAACCCTGGAAAGTTCTTTGCACTTCCACAATCTCCACAATTATTTAAGCAATTACTAATGGTATCAGGCATGGATAGATACTATCAAATCACTAAGTGCTTCAGAGACGAAGACCTTAGAGCCAATAGGCAACCAGAGTTTACACAAGTCGATATCGAAATGAGCTTCGTTGATGAAGACGATGTTATGTCAATCAATGAACAGCTTATTGCTCATATATTCAAAGAGATTTTGGATATAGATATCAAGCTTCCTTTAAGAAGAATGCCATTTGATGAAGCTATGGATAAGTACGGTGTGGATAAACCAGACTTAAGATTTGGCTTTTTGATTCACGATGTAAGCAGCATATTTAAAAACAGTGGCTTTAAGGTGTTCAAAGATACTGTAGATGCTGGTAATATGGTTAACGCTATCAATATTAATGGCTACCAAGAAAAGTTTACTAGAAAAGATATCACTAAGCTAGAAGACTTTGCAAAGACATTTGGAGCAAAGGGACTTGCTTGGGTTAAGTATGTAGAAAATGAATTTACAGGCCCTATAGCAAAATTCTTTACTGATGAAGAAAAAGAAGCTCTTATTAAAGAGATGGATATTAAGAACAATGACTTAATTTTATTTGTTGCAGATAAAAAATCTGTTGTTAAGAAGACACTTGGCAACTTAAGAAATGAAGTAGCTAGAGAACTTAATTTAAACGATCCAGACAAGTTTGAACTACTTTGGATAACAGACTTCCCACTATTTGAATATAGTGAAGAAGAAGGAAGATACATGGCTATGCACCATCCATTCACACATCCAAAGATTGAAGACATACCATATATCGAAGAAAGAAAAGATACTGTTAAGGCAAAAGCATATGACATAGTTATCAATGGCGAAGAGATTGGTGGAGGCAGTATAAGAATCAATAACTCCGAGCTACAAGAAAAGATGTTCAAGGCACTTGGCTTTACTAAAGAAAGGGCTGAGGAACAATTTGGTTTCTTCATCGAGGCCTTCAAGTACGGAGCTCCACCTCATGGAGGTATAGCTTATGGACTTGACAGATTCGTTCAATTACTTACAAAGCACGAAAACATCAAAGACGTTATAGCCTTCCCTAAGACACAATCAGCAACAGACCTATTGACAGGCGCACCAAGCGAAGTTGATGACAAGCAGCTACACGAAGTATCTATAAAGGTTGATCTAGATGAAGCCCAAAAGAACGATTAGGACACGCGTTGTATTAGGAGACGAAGTATTTAATAGTTTTAAAGATATAAATGTTTTAATAGTTGGCATAGGAGGCGTCGGTTCATTCACACTAGAGTCTTTAGTTCGCTTTGGTATAGAGCACATCACCATAGTTGACTATGACACAGTGAGTGAATCAAATATCAATAGACAAATCTTAGCTCTTGATGATACAATCGGCAAGAAGAAAGTCGATGTTATGAGACAGAGGCTTCTGAAGATAAACGATGAACTTGACATAAGGTGCATAGACAAAATTTATTCGAAAGAAATTAATGATGAGATATTTGATAGAGATTACGACTATGTAGTCGATGCTATCGACATGCTAAAAAATAAAATTGAGCTAATCGAGACATGCATTGAAAAGAAGATAAAAGTCATAAGTGCAATGGGATGCGGTAACAAACTTGATCCAACAAAGCTTGAGATATCAACTTTAGACAAGACAAGCGTGTGTCCATTAGCAAGAAAGTTAAGACAAAAGATTGACAAGAGCGTACAAAAGAAGATAAATGTAGTTTATTCAAAAGAACTACCTATAGAGAAAAAACTGAAGGATGATGGTAAGGTGGTGACAGGGTCGATATCCTTTGTAACGGCGAGTGGCGGTTTATTAATCGCATCGAAGCTCGTTAGAGACCTATTAGATGGAAGAAAATGAAAGCATTGGTAGAGTAATTAAAATTGAGAATGGTCAGATGCTTATATCTATGAAGAGAGACTCAGCATGCGGCTCTTGCGAGTCATGTGCAGCAGGCTGCGAGTCAAAGGAGCATATAATTAAAGCGAAGCCGAGAGCAAACTACAACGTTGGCGACTTGGTATCAATAAAAGTTGATTCAAGAAAAATGCTTAGAGGTGTAATGATGGTATATTTAGTACCTTTACTTGCATTTTTATTAGGAATTTTTGTTTCAAACTATATTTTTAGCAAATTAAGCTTTAAAGTTCAAGACTTTTATAGTATAATAATAGGTGTAGTCCTACTATTAATATCTTTAGTCATAGTTAAGGCATATGACAAAAAATATTCTAAAGGGGATAATGATTTATTAATCATAAACAAATTAAATTAATTTTATTTTAAGGGAGGAATTAACATGGATTTTGACAATCTAAAAAAGACAGACAAAGAGATTTTTGATGTCATCGAAAAAGAACATGACAGACAACAAGATCACTTTGAAATGATAGCATCTGAAAACTATGTTTCAAAAGCTGTTATGGAAGCAATGGGAAGCGAACTTACTAACAAGTACGCTGAAGGTTATCCTGGAAAAAGATATTATGGCGGATGCGAAGTTGTAGACATCGCAGAAAACATTGCAAGAGACAGACTATGTAAGCTATTCAAGGCAGAACATGCAAACGTTCAACCACACTCAGGAGCTAATGCTAATATCGGTGTTTACTTCTCAATCTTAAAGCCTGGTGACAAAGTATTAGGTATGAACCTTAGCGAAGGCGGTCACTTAACACACGGTTCGCCAGTTAACATTTCAGGATCATTCTTTGACTTTGCTGCTTACGGTGTTGACTCTAAGACAGAAGTTATAAATTATGATACTCTTAGAGAGATAGCTCTAAAAGAAAAACCAAAGCTAATAGTAGCAGGTGCAAGTGCTTATCCAAGAATTATCGACTTCAAGAAGTTCAGAGAAATCGCTGATGAAGTTGGCGCTATGCTTATGGTAGATATGGCACACATCGCTGGTCTAGTAGCAACTGATCTACATCCATCACCAGTACCTTATGCAGACTTTGTTACAACAACAACTCATAAGACACTAAGAGGACCAAGAGGAGGAGCAATCCTTTGCAGGGAAGAAAATGCTAAGAAGCTAGACAAGGCTATCTTCCCAGGAATCCAAGGTGGTCCATTAATGCACGTTATAGCAGCTAAGGCAGTTGCATTTGGCGAAGCATTAAAACCAGAATTCAAAGACTATTGCAAGCAAATCTTAGCAAACGCACAAGTACTTGCTAAGGAACTTGACAAATATGGCTTCAGATTAATTTCAGGCGGTACAGATAACCACCTAATCTTAATCGACGTTAAGAAGAAAGGCTTCACTGGTAAAGAAGCAGAAGCTATGCTTGGTGAAATCGGTATTGCTGTTAACAAGAACACAATTCCTAACGAAACTGAATCTCCATTCGTTACAAGCGGTATCAGAATTGGTACTCCAGCTTTAACAACTAGAGGATTCAAAGAAGACGAAATGAGAGAAGTTGCAGAAATCTTTAGAGATACATTTGATACATCTATCGACAGAAAGAAAATTAGACAAAGAGTATCTGATATCTGCAAGAGATTCCCTATGTACGAAGGTATATTCTAAACAAAAGAATAAAGACTATATAAGAAGCGAGAGAGATCTTTCGCTTCTTTTTTTTTATTGAGCTATGTATATCTTTCAAAGCATAAGAACAAAAGGTATCCTTACTAAGCGGGTGGCGTGTGAATTATGAGTAGCAGTGAGTGAGGTCTTACACGCCTCACTACATATGATAAGTCACTAATGATGTTTGTTATGAGTAATATATAATGCGTTTTCTTTTATATGAGAAATATATCTTGCAATAGCTATTAAAGTGTTGAAAACTAAAAGTCTTTATGTTATAATAATTAGGATAAGGAGGTGTCGATATGAATAGAGCTGTTGTTAGTATAGTAGGCAAACCAAATGTTGGTAAATCAACTTTATTTAATAAGATTGTTGGTAGAAGAATATCTATCACTGAAGACACACCTGGCGTTACAAGAGACAGGATATACTCCGAGGCAAGTTGGCAACAACACGTCTTTGACATCATTGACACTGGTGGACTAGACCCCTTTGATGATGACAAGATCATGTCAAACATTAGAAAGCAAGCAAACATTGCTATCGAAGCGTCTGACTTGATACTTTTTGTTGTTGATGGTAGAGACCCTGCCACAGCACTTGACCTTGAAATTGCAAATATATTAAGAAAATCAAATAAAAAAGTAATATTAGTCGCAAATAAGACTGAAGGCAAAAGAAAAGACAACTTTTATGATGTCTATGAGCTTGCTTTAGGTGAACCTATGTCTATATCTGCTGAGCAAGGACTTGGCTTAGGAGACTTACTAGATGAGATAGTAAAAAATCTTCCTCAAGATAGAGACTTCGCAGAGAAGGAAGGACTTATCAAGGTTGCCTTTATCGGTAAGCCAAATGTTGGAAAGTCATCATTAACTAATAGAATACTTGGCGAGGAGAGAGTCATAGTAACTGATATCGCAGGCACAACAAGAGATGCTATAGACTCATATATAAACATAAAAGGACAAGAGTTTATGTTTATTGATACAGCAGGACTTAGGAAAAAATCTAGAGTTGACTCGTCCGTCGAAGCTTACTCGCAAGTAAGAACCTTATCTAGTGTTGATAGAGCTGATGTATGCGTATTTTTGATAGACGCTCTTGAAGGCTTTACAGAGCAAGACTCTAAGGTAGTTGGTTACGCTCACAATCAAGGCAAGGCCATCATCATCTGTGTAAACAAGTGGGATATAGTTGAAAAAGATTCAAAAACTATGAAGACTTTCTCAGATAGTCTTAGAAATAACTTGCCGTTCTTGTCATATGCACCGATACTTTTCATATCAGCACTTACTGGCAAGAGAGTTGACGAGCTTATAGATAAGATTATGGAGATTAATGAAGCATATAGCTACAGATTATCGACAGGTTTATTAAACGATATAATTTCGAATGCAACTCTTATAAACCAACCGCCTTCTGATAAAGGCAAGAGGCTTAAGATACTTTACGCAACGCAATCTGGAACTAGACCGCCAGAGTTTACAATATTTGTAAATGATAAAGAACTAACACATTTTTCATATACAAGATTTTTGGAAAATCAAATAAGAAATGTTTATCCATTTGAAGGAACATCTATAATCATAAATTACAAGAACAGGAGCGAGTAATGAAGGAGATCTTACTATTTATTCTTACTTACCTTATTGGCTCTATATCAAATTCTTATATTTTTGGAAAGATATTTAGGATGAAGGACATAAGAGATTACGGAAGCAAGAATGCTGGAGCGACTAATATGTTCAGAGTATTTGGTGCAAAGCTTGGTCTTATAACACTGTTTTTGGATATATTAAAAGGCGTTTTAGCTGTGCTTGTAGCTAGATATTTTGATGTTTCTTATGCACAGTACATCGCACTAGTTGGTGTTGTATTGGGACATAACTTTCCTTTTTACTTAAACTTCAATGCGGGTAAGGGCGTTTCTACTACTGTGGGCGCAATCATTGCGATGGACTACAAGCTTGGATTAGTTGTAGTTGTGCTTATGTTTTTAGTAGTTTTGCTTACAAAGTATGTTTCTTTAGCATCGATACTTATGTTTTTAGGCTTTTTCATATATACACTTATAAGCTTCAAAGAGCTTAATTTAGCCGTAATCATAAGTTTTATTGTTGCTTTCGTTGGCATACTAAGACATTCTAAGAATATTAAGAGATTAACTAAAGGCGAGGAAAATAAATTTTATATATTTAAAAGTAAAAGTGAGGCATAGTTTTGAGAATTTCAGTAATTGGTGGAGGTAGCTTTGGAACAGCCTTAGCTATACATCTAGCAAAAAGAGGAGAAAACTTATATCAATATATTAGAAATAAGGACTCTTATAATTTAATAAAAGAAACTCGAATAAACAATAAGTACTTGAAGGGGGTAGAACTTCCTGAGAATATAATTTTGCTTAACGATATAGAACAAGCTGTTAAAGATGCAGATGTAGTTGTACTTGCAGTACCTAGTCAAGAGCTTAGAAATGTTTTAAAGACTATAGATAAGTACATTGATGAAGATAAAATTTTTGTCAATGTTAGCAAGGGTATAGAGATTGATTCGCTTAAGACTATGAGCGAGGTTTTCTATGAATTTAATCCAAAGGCAAGATTTGTTTCACTATCTGGACCATCGCATGCAGAAGAAGTTGCAATTGGTATACCGACAACTATTGTTAGTGCATCTAAATCGGTTAATGATGCTGAGTTTATTCAAGACATATTCTCTAATGACAACTTAAGGGTTTATGTTAATGATGACCTACTTGGTGTTGAGCTTGCTGGCGCGACTAAGAATATCATCGCTTTAGGAAGCGGCATTTGCGAAGGCAAGGGCTATGGCGACAACACTAAGGCCGCACTTATCACAAGAGGTATACACGAGATTACAAAATTAGGCATAGCTCTAGGAGCGAAGGCATCGACTTTCTATGGACTAGCTGGCATAGGCGACCTAGTCGTAACTTGTACAAGTAAGCACTCAAGAAATAAAACTTGCGGTGTATATATTGGCGAGGGACTATCTACAGAAGGTGCTATAGAAAAGGTTGGCATGGTTGTTGAAGGTATAAAGACTACTAAGTCAACTTACATGCTTAAGGAAAAATACTCTGTAGAGATGCCGATAGTTGATATGATGTATAAACTTTTATATGAAGATTACCCGCTAGACAGCGTTGTTGCTGAGCTTATGGGTAGACCGCTTAAACACGAGATAGAAAAGTATGAAGATAGATAAGAAGAACGGCAAAGGCTTCTCGAGATTTTTAGGAGTTTTGGTAGCTTTTATATTCATAATAGTTGCATTTAACACCATAATCACATCTTTCTTTAAGAAAAAGATTGTTACGCAAACACCTGTTGAGGAAGTTTTCTACAACTCAGTTGCAATGAATTCAGCGCTTATTAAGACTGAAGAAGTGTATCAAGCAGGTAGGAATTCTTACTTTCTAACTAAGGCTAAAGAAGGCGAAAAGGTTAAAAGAGGTCTTGAGAACTTAAGCGTAACAAGAAGTGCTAACGATATTATTGATAAAAAGATTGATGCCATAAATAAAAGATTAGAAGATCTTGATTATGATGTTAGCGACGAAGACAATGTTGATGAAAAAATCATAATGGCAAAGATTAAGGCCTTGCAGATAAGCATAAATCAAAAAAGGTATGAAGACCTATCACAAATCTTAGAAAGCGACGATGATGAAGAAGATGCTTACTACGAGAGTATTAAAAATTACTCCATTGATAAGCTTTTAGAGATGAGAGAGGCTCTTAAAGAAAGTAAGAAGAGCGACGCTCCTTCAATCAAGGTATCGATGTCAGGCATAGTAAGCTACTTTATTGATGGCTTGGAAGATAAATATACTAGCAATAACTTCGATGCTTTGCAAGAGAAGGACTTAATTGATGACAGCAAGAATTACAGCTTAAACAAAGGTAAAAACAATCAAAACTTTAAGATACTAGATAATTTTTCAATGAACATACTAGCCTTTTCTGATAATGAAAAGCTTGATAATGTCGAAGTGAATGATGTAGTGCTTATCGAGTGGGACTTAACAGGAACAAAGACATATGCAAGGGTTCTAAAGAAAGAAAAGGCGGCTAAGACTTATAAGCTGCTTTTGAATATCAGAGAGAGGATATCGGAGCTATATAAAGACAGATTTTCAAAGATGGAAATCATATTTGACGAGTATAAGACGTTCAAACTACCAAAGAGTGCTTTAATTGACAGAGGCAGCGAAAAGGGTGTATTCATAAAAGACATTGACAACACTATAAGATATAAAAAAGTGCTTTTAGTCGGCAGTGATAGGGACAACATTTATGTTATGAGAACTGACGATAAGGGCAATATGAATTACAAGAATTTAAGTTTTAAGAGCATAAAATATTATGACGAAGTTGTGGTATTTCCGTCGACTGTAAAGGAGGGTGACATACTATGATGAGTGTAAAAGAGAATTTAATTGATCTTTTAGAGTCTATCGATAAAGAGATTGACTTAGCAGGAAGAAAGAAAGATGAAGTAAAGTTATTAGCGGTAACAAAGACTGTTGATGTAGCAAGGATTAAAGAGATTAAAGAATTTAATCTTAACGAGATTGGTGAGAACAAAGTTCAAGAGATAGAAGAAAAGTATGAAGCCTTGAAAGACGACTTCGAATTTCACATGATAGGAAGTCTTCAAAAGAACAAGATTAATAAGCTACTAGGCAAGATAAAATTAATTCACTCGCTTGATAGCCTTGACCTTATTGAAGCACTTGACAAGAGATTAAAAAACAATGATATGAAGCTAGATGGACTTTTACAAGTAAATATTTCTAAAGAAGAATCAAAGAGTGGTTTCTACAAAGATGAAGTAGCTGAAGCCTTAGAGAAGATGCACGAGTATAAAAACATACATATTGTAGGCTTCATGACTATGGCACCATTCACTGATGATGAAAAAGTCGTTAGAGATACTTTTAGAGGTCTTTATGAACTAAAAGAGAAACTAGCAAAAAATAACTATGACAATGTTGACTTGAAATACCTATCCATGGGTATGTCACATGATTATAAAATTGCAATACAAGAAGGATCAAATATATTGAGGATCGGCTCAAAGATATTTGGCGAAAGAAATTATTAGGAGGTTTATTATGGGTTTTATGGACAAAGTAAAGTATTTCTTAGGATTCGGCGATGACGATTACGATGAAGAATACGATTACGAAGATGAGGACGAAGCAGTAGAAGAAGAGCCACAAAAGGAAGCATCTATCTTCTCAAGAAAGAAAGAAAAGGAAAATGTTGTTCCTATTCAAAGAAAGACTAGCTCTATGATTATCACTGTGCAAGAGCCACTTGGCTATGACGAAGCACCACTTATTATTGATGACTTAAGACAAGGCAAGGCGGTTGTTGTTAACTTTGAACAACTAGAAGCTAGTGTTAAAAGACAAATTTTTGACTTTATCAATGGCGGTATCTACGCTATCGATGGAAGCATACAAAAAGTTACAAGAGACATCTTTGTATTAGCACCAAAGAACGTTGCTATAGATGGCTTAAAAGACGAACTTAAAAGCAGAGGCATGTTTCCATTTTAATGAATAAGTCAAAAAATTTAGATCATATTAGTAGTGAGAACAAAGACATTGCAAGAAGGGTTATAGATATTTGTGATATTGTTTCGAAAAATAAGTCTATCGAGTGCACGGACTTCTACAACCCTTTTGAAGTGAAAGAACTTGTCTCACTAATAAATACGTATGATACTATAAGTTTTAGCCTTATTGGGAATGAAGATTCTGAAAGTAAGGCTATTTTAATTTATCCTGATTACATGGACGAGCCAGAGGCTTCTGAGTATATAAGCCTTGTCAAGATAGATAAGAAGGACTACGAGATAGCGCACAAAGACGTGCTTGGATCTATATTATCCTTAGGTATAAGAAGAGAAAAGCTTGGAGACATCATTATAAAGGATGATGCTATATACTTCTACATTAAGAACGAGATTTTAGACTATGTACTACTCAACCTTGAGAAGATTAAGAACTATGGTGTAGCGCTTGAAGTGATTGACTTAAAATCAAAAATCAGTAGAGAACTTGAGTATGAAGAGAAGCTAATCACTTGTGCTTCATTAAGACTAGACTTAGTTCTTGCAAATGTTTATAATCTATCAAGAAGCGATGCGAAGAGTGCCATAGAAGCAGGTCTTGTAAAACTTAACTACAAAGTAACTTACAAGATAAGCGAGGCAGTAAACGTAGGCGACCTAGTCTCATTAAGAAGGCGCGGCAGGTTTATAATAGGAGACTACCTTGGACTTAGCAAGAAGGACAAAGCTAAGCTGATCATTAAAATTATAAAGTAGGTGTTACATGATTTATTTATTAATAGTAGTACTAGCAGTTGCACTAGATCAAATAACAAAGTATTTTGCAAAGCTATACTTAGAAGGCAGAACTGCATACGAAATAATTCCAAACTTTTTTTCGTTTGATTATGTTGAGAACAGAGGTGCAGCCTTTGGCATTATGCAAGGTAAACACATCTTCTTCTACGTAGTAACCTTCATTGCCATAGCGATAATTTTATATATATTTATTACAGAGTTTAATACGCTTGCTATGTATGAGAAGGTATTCTTATCGTTTTTCCTAGCAGGTATACTTGGCAATTTCATTGACAGAGTTTTTAGAGGTTACGTTATCGACTTTATATCCTTTAAGTTTGGTTCATACCAGTACCCATGCTTCAACTTAGCTGATAGCTACATGTGCGTAATCATTGTCTTATTTATCGGATATTACTTTTATTTAAAGATTAAAGATAAAAATGCAAAGAAGAGTAATTAAAGTAATGGATTCTGATGCATCTCAAAGGCTAGATGCATTTTTGGCAAGCTATGATGCTTCTAAGACGAGGTCATTGTATAAGAAGCTTATTGAAGAAGGCTATGTAAAACTTAATGGCGAGTCTGTGAAAGCTTCTTATAAGTTAAATGCGGGTGACGAGATAGAACTTATAGAGAAAGAGTCGAGGCGCTTTGAAAAGACCCCTATGGATATAAAAGTTCTGTACGAGGATGATGACATAGCTGTAATTGATAAGCCGAGGGGACTTATAGTTCATCCGACTAATGATGACGAGATAAGTTTAGTAAATTTTTTGCTATATAGATTTGCTTCACTAAGCGATATTGACGAAACAAGGCCAGGCATAGTCCACAGGCTTGACAAGGACACGAGCGGCCTGATCATCATTGCAAAGAACAACGAAGTGCATGAAAAGATGAAGGAGCTCTTTAAGTCAAGAGAGATATACAAAGAGTACATCACCATAGCCGTGGGCACATTTAAGGGTGAGTTGACTGTAGTTGATAAGGGCATTATGCGTGACCCGATAAAGAAGATAAAGATGTGCGTATCTGATGAAGGCAAAGAGGCACACTCCGAAATCCATTTACTTAAACAAAATGATGAGTACTCATACTTAAGAGTCCTTATCAAGACAGGAAGAACGCATCAGATCAGAGTGCACCTTTCATACCTTAATCATCCCGTGCTTGGTGACAAGACTTATGGCTACCGTGGCAAAATAAAAATGGACGGACATATCTTACATTGCAGAAAAGTAAGTTTCGTCCATCCAATATCAAACAATTTAATAAGTGTTGAGAGTGATGTGCCAGCATATTTTAAAGAGGCACTCATCAAAACGAATTTATATAAAGCTAAAGATCTACAGTGATGGTTTTGAAGTTCACATAGTTAACGAGGCCTGTCTTACCACTAGGGTGTTTCTTAACATTCTTCCTCGTTGTGAAGTCAACATCAACCTTGTTAGAGTCTTTGGCTTTTGAATTTTTTGCGGCAATTTTTGCTGCGAAGACTAATAGATCATCACTAGGGTAGCCGTCACACTTGATTACGACGTGCGAGCCAGGGAAGCCCTTGACGTGCATCCATACATCATTTTTGTCAGCGACCTTGAAGGTGATGTATTCGTTTTGCAAGTTGTTCTTGCCATAGTACACTTTACTAGTATCGTCATAATCAATCGAATGTATGGCGATTTTTTTTGGCTTATTTTTAATCTTCTTATCTTTTTTGATGTAGCCATTCTTAACAAGCTCAAAGTATATCTCATCAAGGTTCTTTACATCCTCAGTCCTCTCTATCGCATCTGTTACAAGCTCAAGATACTTAATCTCATCTTCAGTGTTTTCGATTTGCTTCTCTAAGACTATTTCTCTTTGCTTCATTTTTTGATATCTCTTGTAGTACCTTTGTGCGTTTTGCACACTGGATAACTTTTGATCAAGTGGCACTACTAGCTCATTCATATTGTCGTAGAAGTTCTCAAGAGTAATCTCTTTAAGGCCTTTAGTAATCTTGTGTATGTTTGAAGAGATGAGGTCAGCGTATACCTTGTATGCTTCTCTGTTTGCACTCTCAAGCATCTCTTCTTTTTGCTTTTGCAATTTATTTTTTGCTCTCTTAAGATTAGCGCTTATAGTGTGCCTCATATTTTGTGAGCGCTGAGTTATTCTGTCCTTTTGATCCTTTTCATAGTAATACTTATCGAGAAGCTCGCTTATACTATCAAAGCTTTCTTTATCAACCGAGGCGTATTGATCTAGACAGATGGCGTTGTAGACGCTCTTTCTTTCACTAAGCTTATATATATTGAAGCTGTAATCATTTGCACTTAGTTTGTCAAAGGTATTGGTGAAAGCCTTTGCTAGTTTATCTATGGCTTTATCATCTAAGTTCTTAAGTAGGTAGCTCTCATCTAGAGCTGCATCGAAGAGTATCTTATTTACTATCTCGGTACTTAGTCCAAGAAAGGACTTCATTAAAAAGTCTTTTACCTCTTCGTCAAGCTTCTTACTTATCATATCTTTAAGCAAATCTTCATCCACATCCATTGGCGATAGTCTATCAAAGACAGGCGGCCTTTCATATATAAGAGAAGGTTCTATCTCACGCTCTCTAGACATAAGGGTAGAGACCCTCTTTATAGCATCGATGATCTTGTGGTCTTCGTTTAATAGTATGATGTTCGAGTACTTACCCATGATCTCAACAACGAGGTAGTAGAGAGCTTCTTCATGAAAATCATTGTAGCCTTTGAAGATAAAGCTTACAGCTCTATCGAAGCCGAACTGCTCAACACGAAGTAGTTTTGAACCAGATAGGTTCTTTCTAAGTATCATAGAGAATAAAGGTGCTTCGCTTGGGTTCTCTTTAGTGACCTTACTTACATAGAAGCGCGGGTTATTACTCGATGCGCTAATTAGCACTTTGAAAGCACCATCTTTGCTCCTCATATTAATCATTATTTCATCTTTTTCAGTTTGATATATCTTATCGACCCTTGCACCGATGTACTTAGTGTTGAACTCATCAGTCAAGGCTCTAGTTACAATTCCATCAAATGACATCTAATCACTCCTTGCATCTATTATATCAAAGATAAAGATTATAAATATGAAGAATTTGTCATATTCTATATATATTTTTATTAATAGATGGTATAATGTATGCATAAGGAGTGAGACTATGTTAAAGAGTATGACCTCATATGGTTCAAGCGAATATATATGTGAGAAGTATAAGATAAAATTTGAACTTAAGTCTGTTAATAACAGATACTTTGATTTAAACTTAAGGAGTCCACGCTCGCTTATCGAGTACGAGGACAAAATAAGGTTTGCAATTAAAAAGAGAATATCGAGAGCAAAGATAGATTGCTTCCTAACAGTTGTATTCTTAGAGGACGACCCTAATGATGTTGAAGTGGATTTAGTTTTCTTAAGAAAGTATATGAAGGCTCTAAGGACTATCAAGGAAGAGCTTGGTCTTGATGACGAGATTAAACTTGAAGACATCATAAGTCAGCAAGAAGTCTTAAGCATTGTTAAGAATAACTACGAGAGCGATGAGTTTCTTGATATACTGCTTGAGACACTTGAGAAGGCGCTTGACAACTTTGATGATATGAGAATTAGAGAGGGAGAAAACCTTAAGCGTGATATACTAGAAAATCTTAATTCAATAGAGAAGAACGTTGACAAGATTAAGGAGCTATATATATCTTACTCGGATCAATATAAAGAAAACTTCTTAAAGAAGTACGATGCGCTTATTGATGACAAGAGCATAATTGACGAGAAGAGACTAGAGTTTGAACTTGCACTATTACTTGACAAGTATGCTATAGATGAAGAGATAGTTAGGATGTATAGCCACATATCTCAATTCAAAGCCATGCTTAACTCAGACGAAGCCATAGGTAAGAAGATGGACTTCTTAATACAAGAGATGAACAGAGAGTCCAACACTATACTTAGCAAGACTAATAACATCGAGATATCTAAGATAGGTGTTGAGCAAAAGAACCTAATCGAAAAGATTAGAGAACAAATACAAAACATAGAGTAGGTGAATTATGGAATACATTAACGTTGGATTTGGGAACTTAATCAATAAACATAGAGTCATAGCTGTTGTAGGACCGGAGTCAGCACCTATAAAGAGACTTATCATGGAAAACAGAGATACTATTAGACTCATAGATGCAACATGCGGTAAGAAAACAAGGAGCGTTATCATTATGGATAACGAGTCCATAGTATTATCGACACTTGCTACTTCAACTATTAGTGAAAGATTGAACGGAGGTAATTAGATGAAAAGAGGCTTTTTGATAGTGCTATCTGGACCGTCGGGTTGCGGCAAGGGCACTGTTGCTGATGAGCTTTTTAGAAGAAACGACGACATAGTCTTCTCAGTCTCAGCAACAACAAGACAGGCTCGTCCAGGCGAAGTGGACGGCAAAAACTATTTCTTCCTAAGTGAAGAAGAGTTTCTCAAAAGAGCAAAGAACGATGAGTTTTTGGAATACGCAAGCGTTCATGGACACTACTATGGCACTCCAAAAGACTTCGTCACTAAGAGGATAGAAGAAGGAGAGATAGTGCTTCTTGAGATAGACGTGCAAGGTGCTTTGCAAATCAAGCAAAAGATGAAGGAAGTTGTCTTTATCTTCTTGATACCACCATCGATGGAAGAGTTAAAAAGAAGACTGGTCGGACGAGGAACAGAGAGCGAAAAGGACTTAGAGATCAGAATTGCAAACGGCTTTAAAGAGATAAGCTTCGTTGAGGAATATGACTTCTTCGTCGTTAATGATTACTTAGAGGACGCAGTTAGAGATATAGAGTCCATCATCAAAGCGGAAAAACATAGAGCGAAGAGATTCAAATATATAAAAGATAAAGTATTGGGGGAAAACAAATGATTTATATTAAAAATAAAGAAGATTTAGAAACAATGTCAAGATATGCCTTAGTAATGATTCTTTCAAAGAGAGCTAGGCAAATAGTTGATGGAGCAGAAGCAAAGGTTGACACAGAGTCACACAACCCTGTATCCATCGCTATGGATGAATACCTTGAAGACAAGATAGAATACGAAATTTAAGATGAAAAAGAACATTGTAGTTGGCGTTAGTGGAGGTATTGCAGCATACAAAGCAGCAGACCTTGTATCTAAGCTATCGAAGGTGCACAATGTAAGAGTTATTATGACTAAGGATGCCCTTCAATTTGTAGGATGCGAAACCTTTAAGATACTCTCAAAGAACGAAGTATATGTAGACGTCTTTAATGATGAAGCTAAGCCTATGCATATAGACATAGCTAAGTGGGCAGACATCTTTGTTGTAGCGCCTGCAACTGCGAACACCATAGCAAAGCTTGCAAGTGGCATCTGTGACAATATGCTTACGCTTGCTTTCTTAGCTAGCAAAGCAAAGAAGCTTGTAGTTCCTGCAATGAATACTAATATGCTTGAGAATGAAGCAACACAAGATAACATTGAGACACTTAAGAAAAGGGGCATTGACATATTAGAAGCGGACTATGGTATGCTTGCCTGCGGTGACATAGGCAAGGGCAAGATGCCTCATGCAGACAGGATTATAGACCGTATTGATTATATCTTATCGAAGAAGGATCTTAAGAAGTATAAGATACTTGTAACAGCAGGTCATACTGTTGAAGCGATAGACCCTGTTAGGTACATCTCAAACCGCTCTACTGGCAAGATGGGCTACCAAATAGCTCTTAAGGCATACAATAGAGGTGCAGATGTTACTCTAATCATTGGACCGAACGATCTTGATATAAAAGATCCATTCAATATAGTTAACGTCGTTTCATCAAAGGATATGTATGAAGCAGTGAATAAAGAGTTTGCTTCAGCCGATGCTTTAATAATGGCTGCAGCACCAGCTGATTTCACTCCAGCAGAATATAGCACAGAGAAGATTAAAAAAGAAGCAAGCGAAGTTCATGATATAAAGATAAAAAAGACTGATGACATCATAAAGTCACTTAAGGATAAGAAAGATGATAAGGTCATCATAGGTTTTGCGGCGGAGTCTCAAAACGTTATTGAGAATGCGAAGAAAAAATTATTATCCAAAGGTGCTGACATGATAGTCGCTAACGACATCACGCTTAAGGGCTCAGGTTTTAAAAGTGACGAGAACAAAGTAAGCTTTGTATATGATAAGAAGAACGCTACATCATTCGACCTTATGAAGAAGAGCGAGCTTGCAGATATCATACTTGACAACCTTGCTGTACTTTTAAAAGATAGAAAGAAAATTTAATGTTCGTACAAGTTGTTATTGATACAAAATCAAGAGTCTTAGATAGAGTCTTCACATATAAAACTGATGAAGAGATCGAGATAGGTACTAGAGTCTTAGTTCCATTTGGTAGGTCAAACAAGCCTAGCATTGCTGTGGTTTTAAATACATGTGAAGAAATTGATATCGATGAAGCAAAGATTAAGTCCATAATTAAAGTATTGGATGACAAGGCCATCATAGATAAGAAGATGATTGATCTTGCACATTGGCTTAGAAATAGATACATCTCAACATACAACGATGCACTTAGACTTGTCTTTCCACCTGGAGGTATAAAGGAGCTTGACTTACTATATTATGCAAATGCTGATGTGCATGGCCTAATAAAGGACAAGGCGTACACAAAGGATGCCTTGCTTGATATGATTAGCGAAAATGATATCAAAGCTCTCATTAATGAAGGAGTGCTTGTAGAGAAGTACAAGATAAAGCAAAAAGTTAAGGAGCACTTTGAAAAGTATATCAGCCTTGTAAGATATGATGAGAAGCTTAGCACAAAGCAAAAAGCTGTTCTCGATTATCTAAGGGACAACGGCGGAAGTGCAACAGAGAAAAACATTATAAGCGCTCTTAATATATCGTCTTCGCCTATAAAAACTCTTGTGAAGAATGGCTTCCTAAGAGAAGACTATGTGCAAGAGTCAAGAAAGAGAGGCTACGATGTAGATTCTTATGAGAAGATAAAACTTAACAAAGAACAAGAAAAGGTTTATAAGAGGATGGAGTACTCTCTTGATAATAATTTAGGAGAGAAGTTTTTACTAAGAGGGGTAACAGGCTCCGGTAAGACAGAAATTTACCTACACCTTGTTGAAAAATGCATACAAATGGGTAAAGATGCTATAGTACTAGTGCCCGAAATAAGCCTTACACCACAAACTATTAGACGCTTTATAGGACGTTTTCAAAGAAAGGTTCACGTGCTTCACTCAAAGCTAAGCATAGCTGAACGCTTTGATGAGTATAACGATATAAAGGCCTCTTCGCCTACTATAGTTATAGGTGCAAGGTCAGCAATATTTGCCCCGTGCAAAAACTTAGGTCTTATAATCATAGACGAAGAGCACGATCAAAGTTACATCTCAGATATGAATCCTAAGTATCAAACAGATGAGGTGGCATACTATAGAAGCATGGATGAAAAAGCGACGCTACTACTAGCGAGTGCAACACCATCTGTATCGTCATACTATAATGCAAAGCACGGCATATATGAACTCTTAGAGCTTGATAAAAAAGCAAAGGGACAAAGGGAAGCTGAGATAGAGCTTGTTGATATGATAGATGAAGTGCAAAGGGGCAACATTAGTCAGATTTCATCCAGATTTTATGAAGTCATCGATGAGAACCTTAAGGCGAAGAAGCAAAGCATCGTCTTTTTGAACAGACGAGGCTACAACAAGGAAATCTTTTGCAAGAGCTGCGGCTATACGATTACTTGTGACAACTGTGATGTGAGTATGACATATCATAAGGGCATAAATAAACTTAAGTGTCACTACTGTGGTCTTGTAAAAAGCATACCGAAGACATGCCCAAGCTGCGGTGCTCGGAACTTGAGCTTTGCCGGCTACGGCATAGAAAAAGTTGAAGAGATGCTTAGAAAGACTTTCCCAGATGCGAAGATATTAAGAGCAGATAGTGATACAATCAAAACAGAAGACGACTACATTAACTTATACAAAAAAATGAATGCAGGCGATGTCGATATACTTATAGGCACTCAGATGATTAGTAAGGGTCTCGACTTTAAGAACGTTGATGCAGCGATTATAGTATCAGTAGACGCAAATTTAAACTTCCCTAGCTACTGTGCAAATGAAGACACATATAACCTGATTACTCAAGTTGCAGGTAGAGCAGGTCGTGATGAGAAAGGTAGAGTGCTTCTGCAAAGCTACTCAAAAGATAATGAGACTATTGGCTATGCAATGAAGGGAAGCTATGAAGCATTTTATAAGAATGAAATTGCACTTAGAAAAGAGTTTTTGTATCCACCATTCATTAACATGATATACATCGTTGGAACGAGCTTAGACAAAAATATTGTTCAAAGAGAGATGGAGTACCTAAGAAGCGATATTGAAAGATACTTAACTAAGAATGAGATTAGGTGCGAGATATCAAAGCTAATGCAGTGCGCGATTGAGAGAATCAACGCAAGCTATAGATATCAAATCATACTTAAGTACACAAACACATACTCGAAAGAGATCAAAGACTATATACGCTTCATTTTATATAGAAGCAAGTTTGCAAAGAACAAAAAAGTAAATTATAACATTTATATAAATCCAAGAAATTTTTTATAGGAGGTAAAGATGGCAATTAGAAATATTAGACACGATGAAGATGAAATACTTAGAAAACAATCCAAGCTAGTTAAAGTTTTTGATGATAGACTTAAAGAGCTAGCAGATGACATGATAGAGACTATGGACCAAGCAGAAGGTGTTGGTCTTGCTGCTGTGCAAGTTGGTATACTTAAGCAAATGATAGTTATAGATATAGGCGAAGGACCTATGGTCTTTGTAAATCCAGAAATACTTGAAACAGAAGGTAGCTGCGATGATTACGAAGGCTGTCTATCGGTTCCGGGCTACTCAGGAGTTGTAGAAAGACCAGAAAAGCTTAAGCTTAAGTACCAAGACCTTGAAGGTAAGGAGCACGAGCTTGAAACAGAAGGCTTCTTGACAAGGGTTATATGTCACGAGACAGATCATTTGAAGGGAGTTTTATACACTGACAAGGCTAAGAAGATGTATACAAACGATGAACTAAAGGCAAAATTAGATAAAGAACACAAGATGGCAGAGGCAAAATAATGAAAGTCATTTACATGGGAACGCCGCTATTTAGTCTGGCGCCTCTAAAGGCTTTGAAGGATAATGGCTTTGACATAACTATGCTTATTACTCAGCCAGACAGAAGACGTGGTAGAAAGATGCAAGTCACTTATTCAGAGCTAAAGACATATGCACTTGATAACGATATAGAAGTCTTTCAGCCAGAAGATGTAAACAGCCCTGAGTCCATAGCGAAAATCAAGGATACAGATGCTGATGTCATAGTTGTAGCTTCATATGGTCAGATAATAAAAGAAGAAATACTCTACATGAAAAAGTATCACTCGATAAACATACATGCATCGCTTTTGCCAAAGTACAGAGGTGCGGCACCAGTGCAAGCAGCTATCATTAATGAAGATAAAATAACAGGTATCACACTTATGAAGATGGCGAAGGGACTTGATACAGGAAACATTCTTATGATGAGAGAGCTTCCTATATCAGATGACGACACAGCAGAGACATTAACTATGAAACTATCAAACTTAGGTGCTCAGATGATAACTGAGTATTTAAACAATCTTAATGATCTTGATGAGGGAACTCCCCAAGATGACACTAAGAGCTCATATGTTAGGATGATTAAGAAGGAAGATGCTTTTATTGATTTTACTGAAAGCGCATCTAAAACCGAGCACATAGTTAGATCTATGCAGCCATGGCCAGTTGCCTTTACTACTTATAAGGGAGAGAATATGAAGATATTCACATCTTTCGTGACTAAAGACAGTAGTGACGCTAAAGAAGGTACTATATTAGCTGTTAATAATGATGGTATAAAGGTTAAGTGTAAGGACTCTGCCATAATCATAAGTGAGGTGCAAATGCCTAACAAAAAGAGGATGAAGGTAGCTGATTATATAAGAGGAAATAAGATAGAAGTAGGAGAAAGGTTAGGAGAAAGATTATGCTAAACTTTTTAATATTTGTAGGAAGGTACCATAGTTATGTAAGCTCATACTTTATCTATGTTATACCGGCAATGTTACTAAGCTTTTATGCACAATATAAGATTGCTTATGTATACAAAGAATACATGGGTAGACGTAGCTCATTGGGACGCAATGGCTCGGATGTAGCAAGAGAGATTTTAGACAAGAACGGCCTAAGGAATGTCTCGATAAAAGAAGTGCCTGGCACCTTAAGTGATCACTACGACCCAAGAGATAAGAGCCTATCTTTATCAAGAGACATATCAGACGGCATATCCATCGCCTCTGTTGCGGTTGCAGCACACGAAGTTGGACATGCAATTCAAGATAAGGAAAGCTACCCTATGTTAAACTTAAGAAACTATATGGCACCAGCCGTAGGAGTATCAAGTAGACTTGCTATGCTACTAATACTTGGAGGCTTGTTCTTTAACTTTGGTGGCTTATTAGATATAGGCATAATTCTGTATGCTGTCATAGTATTATTTACGCTAGTTACATTACCTGTTGAGTTTGATGCATCAAGGAGAGCTTTAAATGAAATTAGCTCTATGCAAGGTGCTGATGATGAGACTATATACGGATCTAAAAAGGTTTTAAGAGCTGCAGCATTAACATATGTAGCTTCAGCATTTGCGGCACTTAGTGAACTACTAAGACTATTATCAATGAGGAGAAGAAATGACTAAAAACAGCGATAGATATACAAGCTTTTTAATATTGAAAGATATATTTGCAAGTGGGGCTTACTCAAACATTAGCCTAAGAAGTGAACTTAATAAATTAGATAGCGAACAAAGTAAGTCTTTCGTAACAAAGCTTGTTTATGGTGTTGTAGAGAGAAAACTGTATCTTGACTACATCATCTCAAAGCTGTCGTCGACTAAGCTTAGTAAGATTGACATCGATATACTGATTGTCTTAGAGATGGCTTTGTATCAAATCATATACATGGATAAGGTACCTGAGAGTGCTGCAGTTAATGAAGCGGTGAAGCTTACTAAGACTATAAATAAAAGATTAGCAGGCTTTGTTAATGCAAACTTAAGAAATTTTCTAAGAAATAAAGACGACTTAGTTAAAGTTGACATTTCTGACGAGCTTGAGAGATTATCTGTAGAATATTCCATAAGCAAAGAATTTTTGGATATTCTAGTGAGTGATTATGATAATGAAACTCTTCTAAACTTTTTAAAGAGGTCAATGGATGAGAGACTTCTTAATATAAGGATCAACACAAAGAAAACGAATAAGAAAGACCTAGAAGCTCTTCTTGATAAGTTTAATATCAAGTATGAAGAGAGCGATATATCTATTGACAGCCTTATCATATATGACAAGGTGAGTGATGTCATCAAGAGTTTATTTAGTCAAGGATATATATCCTTTCAAGATGCAACGAGTGCGAGTCTTCAAGATCACATAAAGCTTAATAAGGGCGATAGGATACTAGACATTTGCGCAGCACCTGGTGGAAAGAGTATGCACATGGCTGAAAAGTTATTAGAAGGTTCTATAACTAGCTGCGACATATATGAGCATAAGATAAAACTTCTTGAAAAAGAAGCAGCTAGGCTTGGACTTGATAACATTGAATTTAAACTTAATGATGCATTGAAACTTAATAAAGACTTTGTTGATGTCTTTGATAAGGTTTTGATAGATGTGCCTTGCTCAGGAAGTGGTATAATATCAAGAAAGCCAGAGATAAAATATCAAATAGGAACAAAGGAGCTTAAAGAACTTAATCAAAAGCAGTGGAAGATATTAAATAATGCGAAGAATTATGTCAAGAAGGGCGGACTACTTGTATATAGTACATGCAGCATACTTAAGATGGAAAACGAATATATACTGAAGAAGTTCCTTGAAGAGAACAAAGACTTTACTTTGGAAGAATATATCAAACACATGCCAACAGAGAAGATTAACGACGGCTTTTTCATTTCATATCTAAGGAAGGATTAACTTGAGAAACATTATTAACAATATGTATATATCGGAGCTTGAGTCATACTTTTTAGAGCTGGGCGAAAAGAAATTTAGAGCCAAGCAGCTCTTTGAAGCCTTGCACAAGCAAAAGATAAAGAGCTTAGATGAACTTACTACATTTTCAAAGGATTTGAAAGAAAAGATTGCTATGAGCTCTGAGATATATGGTGTACACAAGGTTTTAGAGCTAAAATCAAAACTTGACGAAACAAGGAAATATCTTTTTGAGCTTCACGATGGAAATGTTATCGAAAGCGTCTTGATGAAGTATAAGTATGGTTACACGGTCTGTATATCAACACAGGTTGGTTGTAAGATGGGATGTGCCTTTTGTGCTTCAACAAAGAAAGGCTTAATAAGAAACCTTTATGCGTCAGAGATGCTCGATGAGATATACGAGATAGAAAGATTAAACAATATAAATGTATCAAACATAGTACTAATGGGTAGTGGCGAGGCACTTGATAACTTTGATGAGCTTATAAGGTTTATCGAGTTAATAAGTGCAAAGGAAGGCAAGAAACTTTCAAAAAGAAACATCACTATATCAACGTGCGGCTTAGCAGATAAGATACTAAAGCTTGCAGAGTATAACTATCCAGTAACGCTAACGATATCTTTACATAATGCAGACGAGGAAGAAAGAAAGAAGATCATGCCGATTACTAGGAAGTATCCTTTCAAAGATCTTGTGCCTGCTCTTAAGGAGTATCAGGCCAGGATTAATAAGAGGATATCTTTCGAATATGTTTTGATTGACGGTCTTAATGATTCTTACAAATCTGCTTTAGATATAAAAAATTTACTAAAAGATATTAAGTCACACATCAATTTAATTCCGCTTAACAAAATTAAAGAGTACGATGAAGAGCCAAGTACTTCTGAGAATATTAATAAGTTTAAGAAGTACTTAGAAGACTTTGGTTTCAACGTAACAGTTAGGCGTGAACTTGGAGCAGACATAAACGCTTCGTGTGGACAACTAAGAAACAATTATCTTGAACAATAGGAGGTGGTCTATGTGAATCTTGGTTATGTATCAGATAAGGGTAAAACGAGGAGCAATAATGAAGATAACTTTTTTATCTATGATGATTATCCATTCCCTTTCTTTGTAATTGCTGATGGAGTGGGCGGACACAAGGCAGGCGAACTAGCTAGTAAGATGGCGGTTGATACCATTGCAGATGTCTTGAAAAATAAAAAAGATGCAGTTTGTATAGACGATGTTGAAGATGCTATAAGAACTAGCATAGTAAACGCTAACAATTCCATTTACAAATATTCAAAGTTTAATAAAGATTGCGAAGGCATGGGCACAACGGTTTTAGTTTGTGCATATTACAAAAATACTTGCCTTATAGCTCATGTTGGTGACTCAAGAGCATATCTTATTAGAGATCACGAGATAGCTCAGCTAACAGAGGACCATACCTTTGGTAATGAGCTAATAAAAAGGGCAGGAAGCAAGATTTTTAATGTAAAAAATATAGATAACAAAAACGCTTTGACGAGAGCACTTGGTACAGAGAAGACAGTTGTCATTGACACATATAAGTTTATACACAGAAACGATGACATAGTTCTACTATGTACTGATGGACTTAACAAAGAGGTCGAAGATAGCTCGATACTTGCAATAATTGAGAAGAATAAAAATATTTCGATGCAAAAAGTTGCAGAGGAGTTAAAGGATAGAGCTATACTTATGGGCGGAAGAGACAATGTTACTATAATAACAATAAAAGCTTAGAGGTGATGAAATGGATAAGATGATAGGAAAACTTTTATCAGATAGATATGAAATTCTTGAAAAAATTGGCGATGGCGGCATGGCAACAGTTTACAAAGCCAGATGTAGAGTTTTAGATAGATATGTTGCCATAAAAATATTAAGGCCTGAATATGCTAATGATGAGGAATTTATAAGAAAATTTAATAGAGAGTCAAAAGCGGCAGCATCGCTTTCAAGCCAAAACATTGTTGGCATATACGATGTTGGCACAGATGTGATAGACGAGGAAACTATATACTACATCGTTATGGAATACATCGATGGTACGACTCTAAAGGATATAATCGACAGCAAAGGTAAGTTATCAGAAGACGACGCTATAAAATATTCAATACAAATACTTGGCGCCTTGAAGGATGCACATGATCATAACGTTATCCATAGAGACATCAAGCCACACAACATAATGATTACTAAGCAAGGAAGTGTAAAGGTAACTGACTTTGGTATAGCGAGGGCATCAACATCAACAACAGTAACAACTACGTCAGACGTACTTGGTTCGGTGCATTATATATCACCTGAGCAAGCAAGGGGCGGATATACTGATAACAAAACAGATATATACTCCTTTGGTATAGTTCTATATGAAATGTTAACGGGCAAGAAGCCATATGATGGGGACAACCCTATATCAGTAGCGATGAAGCAAATACAAGACGACATAGTTCCACCGTCTGAGTACCTTCCAGGCATGAATAAAAATCTTGAAAAGATAATATTAAAGTGTACAAGGAAGAAGCAAAGTGAAAGGTATCAAAATGTTAATGAGATATTATCTGACTTCTTGCACTTAGATGATGATGATGATTTTAATTATGATAAACAAAATGATAACTGGAATGATGAAACGGTTGTTTTGAAGCAAGAGGATATAATTAGAGAAGAAAAAATTGATAAGAAAAATAGGAATAGGGAGGAAAATATTTCTGAAATGAGACAATCAAACAGAAGTCATCGCAGAAGAAAAAAAGAAAATGGCTTAGTAGGTGTTTTCTTAGGTATAATAACAGCACTAATATTAGTTGCGGGTCTGTTCTTTGGGTACAACTACTTAAAGGGAGCTTTAAGTGGCGGGGGATCAGATGATATTTTAGTGCCAAACCTTGTTGGCGATGATTTAGATACTGCAAAATCTAAACTTGAAAGCCTAGGACTAAGTTATGAAGTAGTAGCAACAGAAAAGACTGATGGCAAGGCAAATATAGTTACAAAGCAAGATCCAGAAGCAAACTTTAAAGTTAAAAAAGACTTTAAGGTATCACTTACTATATCTGAGTCGGAAGATAGTGTTGAAGTTCCAAACATAGTTGGCGAAACAATACTTGATGCAGAAAGTATACTTAACAAATATGGCTTAAAGCTTGCTGAACCAAGCTATGAGGAAGACAGCGAGCACGACGAAGGAACTATTATCAAACAAGAACCAAGTGAAGGTTCACAAGTTGAGAAAAACTCATTGGTAAAAGTAGTTGTAAGCAAAGGTAATCAAAATGAAGTGCAAGTTCCAGAGTTCGTAGGAAGAAATAAGGATGAAGTTATAAAAGAAATTACAGATTTAGGACTTAAATATAAGATTACAAGCAAAGACAGTGAAGACTACGAAAAAGATATTGTAACTGAGCAATCAATTGCCTCAGGTTCAACAGCTCAAAAGGATGAAGTTATAGACCTTGTGGTTTCAAAAGGTAAGATCGAAAGACCTAGCGAGGAAGAAAACAATGAGGGCAGTGAAACAAATGAAAAAACTTCTGACGCAGACAAGAAACACAAAGACAAAAGCACAGTTGTTATAGACATCGTCCTTCAAGCTGACACTGAACTTGAACAAACACACTTTACTATAGTTAAAAACTCTGGTGGAGTAAAAGAAACTGTTTATGATGAACTTGTTAGCAGAGAAGATGGACAAGTAAGGTTTAAATACAATGCTAAAGAAGGAGATACCTTCGATATCTATAAGAATGACACTTATATAACTACAAAGCAAGCTAACTAATGAAGGGGAAGATAATTAAATCTATATCGGGTGTTTTCTACATTGAAAGCGAAGGACGTGTTTATGAAGCAAAGCAGTTTGGCAGCTTTAAAAAGCAAAAAATAAAACCTCTTGTAGGTGACATTGCAAACTTCGTAGAAAAGGACGGCTCTTGCCTTATAGAAAGCATAGTAGATAGAAAGAACGTATTAATAAGGCCTAATGTTGCCAACGTTGACAATCTATTGATAGTTATGACTATAAGCACGCCAAGTATAAATTTACTCTTGCTTGACAAGTTTTTAGTCATGGCTGAGTACAATAAGATTAGGCCTATAATTATAATAAATAAAAAAGACATCAAGCTTGATGAGATGATATACAATATGTATAAGAACATTGGCTACGATGTCTTTGAGACGAGCATATATGATGACGAGTCCATACACAAGGTCTTAGATAAAATAAAGAACGAGACATCAGTTTTATCTGGGCCGTCAGGTGTTGGAAAGTCATCAATTATGAACTATCTCAATAAGAACAAGCTAATCAAGACGCAAGAGATATCTATGAAGCTTAATAAAGGCAAGCAAACAACAAGGTCAGTGCAGCTATATTCTATTGACGATATGACTAATATCATAGACACGCCTGGTTTTACCTCGCTTGAGATAGACTTTTTAGAGAGCGAAGATGAACTTAAAAATTATTACAGAGAGTTTAATAAGTATAAAAGCAAGTGCAGGTTTTCGTCATGCTTACACATCAACGAGCCTGACTGCGAGATAAAAAAACAAATCGAAGAAGAAAATATTTCATCCATAAGGTACAAAAATTACCTTTTGATGTATGAAGAGATAAAAGCAAAGAGGAGGTATTAATTTGAGAGAGATAGCACCATCGCTACTATCAGCGAACTTTTACAATTTAAAAGACGACTTAGAGAGATTAAAAAACGAAGGTATTAAGTACTTACACCTTGATGTTATGGATGGAAATTTTGTGCCGAATATATCATTTGGCCTGCCAATTATTAAGTCAGTAAGAAAGAACACAGACTTTATTCTTGACTGCCACCTAATGATTGAGAAGCCTGAAAGATATTTGGAAGATTTTAAAAATGCTGGAGCAGATATACTTACAGTGCATCAAGAATCAACAATACACTTGCAAAGAACGCTTAATGAGATTAGAAGGCTTGGCATGAAAGCTGGAGTATCACTAAACCCATCAACAAGCGAAGAAACTCTTAAGTATGTTATGGACGACCTTGATCTAATACTAATCATGTCAGTTAACCCAGGCTTTGGTGGTCAATCATACATCAAAGCTGTAGATGAAAAAATTAAAAGAGTTAAGAAGATGATTGTTGAGAGCGGAAAAGATATTATGCTCGAAGTTGATGGTGGAGTGAACAAGGACAATATAAAATACTTAGAAAGCTTAGGTGTAGATCTATTTGTTGCAGGATCAGCAGCATTTAAAAATTCAGAGATAGAAAAAAATTTAGAGGAGTTGAGAAGATAATGAAAAAAGATAGGATAGCAATAGTATTAAATGGACCGATAGACTGTTTTTTAACTGGAGATGTAAAGGATTATGCTTTAGTTATAGCTGTTGATGGCGGTTTGAATCACTTAGTTAAGTATGATATGGATGCTGATCTATATATAGGCGATCAAGATAGTATTAACGATGATGCTAAGTTCTACTTAGAGACTAGTGGCATAGTTAAATTAGAATATGAGAGAGAAAAGGATAAAACCGACTTTGAACTTGCGCTAGAGTATGTTAAGAACAAGTGCGAAATAAAGAAAGTTGACATATATTGCGCTATGGGTAACAGAGTGGACCACACTATGACAGTTTTAAACAATGTCTTAGCATATAGCAAAGACTTAAATATGACTGTCTTTGGTGGAGATCAAATAGTAAAAGTTCTTAATGAAGGTGACAAGATAAGAGTTATAAACAGATATGATATCGTTTCCTTCTCTTTAGTGCCAGCAGATGAAGACTTCACTGTTTCGATAGAGTCTGCAAAGTGGGAACTAGATCATAAGACTGTATCAAGAGGCAGCTCATTACTTATGAGCAACAAGGCAGAAGGTGACTATGCAGTAGTAACAGCACATAAGAACAGAGCGTTCTTGTTTTCAACATTGTTCTTATAAAGAGAGCATATATATAAAGAGATAACATATATAAGAAGGTCGAAGCATCTGCTTCGACCTTTTCTTTATATACGCAAAGAGGCAAGACAAAATCGTCCTGCCTCTTTTATGTAACGAAAAAAATTGCAGAAAGTCTGCAATTCTTTATTCGGCTCTTTGTACCTTGCCTGATCTTAGGCATCTAGTACAAACATTTATTCTTTTTACTGTTCCGTTAACGTTTGCTCTAACTCTTCTTAGGTTTGGCTTCCAAGTTCTTCTTGTATGTCTTAAAGAGTGAGATACTTTGTTACCGGCAATCATTCCTTTACCACATATATCGCAAACTCTACCCATGTCTTTACCTCCTCTCAAGCTTTAACTACCTAATTATAACAAAGTTCTATATAAAAATCAAGCCTTTTTTATAAAAAACAGATAAATTTTAAATAAAATGGCAAAAAAAGCTAAAATTTCTATTTAATTCTTTAAAAATTGTCTATTTGATGATATAATATAAGTACATATGAGTATGAATAAATTAGTTAAAAGATTAAAAAAGTTTATTAATTGAATGGAGGGAAATTTATGCCTTGTCAATATACTAACGATTTAGGAACTATTAACATTGCTGATAATGTTGTCGCTAAGATAGCAGGTCTTTCTGCTATGGAAAGCTACGGCATAGTAGGTATGAGCGCAATTGATGCAAAGGACGGTTTTTATAAGTTACTTAACATGGAGAACTTATCTAAGGGAGTTAAGGTTAGCTCTGATGGTAAAAATCTAGATATATCTCTATATGTTGTCTTAGAGTTTGGAGTAAAAATTTCAGTTGTATGCGACAACATTGTTGAAAAGGTTAAGTATAATGTTGAAAAGCAAACAGCTATGTCTGTTAAGAATGTCAACGTTTTTGTCCAAGGACTAAGAATAAATGACAAAAAGTAGGAGGTAAATGTGAGTACTAATAGAATTGACGAACTTGTTTTAAAGAGAGCATTGATTGGTGCACTTAATTCTCTTGGAGATAATAAAGAAACAGTAGACGCACTAAATGTATTCCCTGTTCCAGATGGTGATACAGGTACTAATATGCTTTTAACAATGAAGTCAGCAGTTACAAATGCAGTTAAAGAAGAAAATAAAACTATTAAAGCGATAGCAAATGGCTTAAGCAAAGGAGCACTTCTTGGAGCAAGAGGAAACTCTGGGGTAATTTTATCTCAGCTTTTAAGAGGCTTTAAAGAAGCTATAGAGGACAAAGAATACATTGACATCGAAGTTTTGATGGAAGGCTTTGTAAAGGCAAGCGAGGTTGCATATAAGGCTGTAATGAGACCTACTGAGGGAACTATACTTACAGTTTCAAAAGACCTAGCTAATTTTGCTATGAAAAATTACAGGAACTATACAGAACTTTCTAAGTTCGCAGACGATGCTCTAGTAGCTTTAGAAGAGTCATTAAATAGAACACCAGAGCTTCTTAGTGTACTAAAAGAAGCAGGCGTAGTTGACGCAGGCGGTAAGGGACTTTATTACATCGTAAAGGGTGCGATAGAAGGAGCTAGAACTGAAAATCTTGAAATCAAGGTTAAAGATATAAACAAGACTAAGCAAACTGCCAACAGAAAAGAAATTTCTACAGACAACATTAAATATGGTTACTGTACAGAATTTATTATCACTGGTGATACTAGCAAGGTTGATGAATTTAAGGAAACTATATCAAAGATAGGTGACTCAATGGTTGTAGTTGCTCTTGATGATATAATTAAGTGCCATATACACTCAAACAACCCAGGTCAAGTAATTGAGGAAGCTCTAAAGCTTGGTTACCTAAAGGATATCAAGATTGATAATATGCGTCTTCAACACCACGAGATATTATTTAGTGAAGAAGAATATAAAAACAGCAAAGAAGAAGCTAATACAGCAAAAGAGCACAAGAAGTATGGTTTTATAGCTGTAAGCTCAGGTGAAGGATTTACTAAGATATTTAAAGATTTAAAGGTCGATGAAGTAGTTACTGGCGGTCAAACTATGAACCCATCTACAGAAGACTTCATGAAAGCCATCGACAATATCAATGCTGATGAAATTTTCATCTTCCCTAACAACAAAAACATCATTATGGCTGCTAAGCAAACTATAGATCTTAGCGACAAGAAGATACATGTTGTTGAAACAAGGAATATGCCTGAAGCTATCAGCGCTATGATTACTTTTGATGAAGAGATGAGCGCAGATGAGATACTTGAGGCTATGAAGGACGCTATAGCAAGCGTTAAAACTGGCGAAGTTACTTTTGCGGTTAGAGATACTACTATTGATGGCAAAGAGATAAAGAAAGGTAACTACCTTGCTATCAGCTCATCAAAGATACTTGCAAGCTCAGAAGATTTAAACGAAACTACTATGGTGATGATTGATGAGCTTATCGATGAAGACACATCTTTAGTAACTTTATACTTAGGCGAAGATGCTGAAAAAGTTTTAGCAGATGAACTAATTGCAGAGCTTGAAGAAAAGTATGAAGATATCGACTTCGAAGTAATTGAGTCTAAGCAAGCTTTGTATTACTATATAATTTCATTGGAATAATGAAGCTAAGAGAGGTCAAAGGAGTAGGAAGCAAAACTGAGGAGTACCTAAAGAAGCTTGGTCTATATACCCCAGAAGATGCATTGTTAAATAGGCCTAGAAGGTATGAGGACAGGAAAAATCTTAAGTTTATCTCTGATGAAAGCTTAAGTGAGGCTGCTTTATTTAAGGTAAAAGTTTTAACTTCGCCTATGATGAAGCAGAGAAATATGATGATGTTTGACGTTTGCGATGCTAAAAATAGTGCAAAAGTATTCTTCTTTGGTATGAACTACTATAGAAACATCTTCAAAGCTGGTAAAACATACTACTTTTTTGGCAAATTAAGTAAAAATAAATATGGATATAGCTTTTCTAATCCGGAATTTTATACTAGTTTAAATACTGACAGGCTTGGCTACATTGGGCCCATATATAATCTTGTAAAGGGCCTATATAACTCAAAGCTAGTTTCGATTGTCACTGAGCTACTTAATACAAAAGGCTTAGTAAAAGAGATAGTGCCTGAAATTTTAATTAGAGATTATGATTTGTATGGCATAGACGAGGCTCTTAAAGAACTGCACTTTCCGACTTCGAACGAGACTTTGGATAAGGCAAGAAGGACTTTAGCTTTTAGAGAGATATTTACTGTTGAATATGGCTTTAAAGTCCTAAGAAAAGAAGTTCAAGATGAAAACTATATAAAATTCAAGCATTTTGATAAAGAAGAAGACTTTATTAATGGCCTTGGCTTTGAGCTAACGCTTGATCAAAAGACTGTTATAGATGAGATCAATGCTGATATGCAAGCTGATAAGAGGATGAACAGACTCGTGCAAGGTGACGTTGGTAGCGGTAAGACTATAGTTGCGGTATATGCGATGTATAAAGCCTACCTCAATGGCTACCAAGCCGCCATGATGGCGCCTACTGAAATACTTGCTAAGCAGCACTACGAGAGCCTTAAAAGTATTTTTAAGGACAAGGACATAAAGCTAGCACTTTTATCGTCATCTATCAGTGCAAAAGAAAAGAAAGATATCTACGATTGTCTGGAGAGTGGAGATATAGACATGCTTGTCGGAACTCACTCCATCATTCAAGATAAGGTGAATTTTAAGAATCTCGGACTTGTAATAACAGATGAGCAGCACAGATTTGGTGTAAAGCAGAGAGCTAACCTAACAAATAAATCAGTATACGCGGACACTCTTGTAATGAGCGCAACGCCTATACCAAGGACTATGTCACTAATATTCTACGGCGACCTTGATATATCTACTATCAAGACTATGCCGCCAGGAAGAAAAAAGGTTGAGACTTATGCTGTGTCATATGACTATAAAGAAAGAATTTTCAACTTTATATTAAAAGAGCTTAAGAATAAAAAGCAGGTATATGTAGTCACACCTCTTATAGAAGAGAGCGAGTCACTAGACTTATCAAACGCAAATGATGTCTACTTGGAACTTAAAGAACACTTCAAGGATTACAATGTTGCACTTCTACATGGCAAGACCTCAAATGATGAGAAGAACAAGATAATGTCGGCTTATGAAGCTAACAAGGTACAGATACTTGTATCAACTACTGTAATTGAAGTTGGAGTTAACGTTGCCAACGCTAACCTTATGATAATACTAAATGCGGAAAGGTTTGGACTATCGACACTGCATCAATTAAGAGGCAGGGTAGGAAGAAGTTCTGACCAAGCATACTGCATACTTGTTTACGACAAGCTTAATGACATTAGCTATGAGAGATTAAAACTTATGCAAGAGACATCAGATGGTTTTGAGATATCGAAGAAAGACTTGATACTAAGAGGACCAGGTGACTTCTTCGGAACAAAGCAGCATGGAGCTATAGATTTTAAGTTCTTTGACTTTGATAAAGATACAGAGATGATTAATGACATCAACAAAGAAGTCTTATCTATACTAAGAGGCGACATTGACTATGAAAAAGATAGATACGAAGCCTTGCTAAGCAATATGGACTCAGTCTTCTACGACAGTAAACAGGATATCATCTTAAATTAAGAGGCAGCTATGAGAGTTATATCAGGCAAATTAAAATCAAGAAAGTTACTTGCACCAAAGGGTCTTAAAACGAGGCCAACTTTGGATAATATAAAAGAAACGATATTTAATATCATATCGCCAATTGCGATAA